>NZ_VLJQ01000077.1:46070-54914 GCF_007829375.1 Nocardioides sp. J9
GCGTGATCCCCGCGGTGTCGGTGCGGGCCGAGCCGAGGTGGCGACGTCGCCGTGGATGACGCCGACGTCGGCCAGCGGAGCCAGCGGGACGTCGAGCAGCTCCTCCCGCGGCGGGTCGGTCGGCTCGGGCGCGACCGCCTCGGTGGAGTCGGCCTGGATGGTCGGGTTGTCGCCCAGCAGCTGGACGTCGACGTTGGAGCTCTCCGCGTGCACGCGGGCGTCGGCCGGGACGGGCTGGCCGCCCTCGGGGTCGACGAGGCCGCCCTCGCTGTCGGTCTGCACCCGGGCGTGGCCGACGTAGACGTTGGCGAGCGGGAAGCTGGCCAGGTCGGACTGCAGGCTGACCAGGTCGGCGTGCGCGTCGGCAGCGAAGGGCGCAGGCAGCGGGGCCGCCGAGGCCGGGGACGTGGGGACCGCGAGGGCCAGGGACGTCGCTGTGGCGAGCGACGTCACCGTGAGCGCCGTGCGGCGCGACAGGTGGGCGAACGACATGCTGATGATGATCAGGCATCCGCGGCCCCTCGAGTGCAAGTTGGACACCCCTGCGGCCGCGACGGGCTCACATGTGGTCACGAACGCCGGATCGCCCGTAGGTGCGGGGTTTCCGGGCCGGGACCAAGGTCCCGGGCGCACTGGTCGGAACGGGCCACCGGGCCAGTCGGGTGGGGTCAGGTCAGGTCGGCGGCGAAGATGGCGGTGCCGGGGGTGAGGACCCCGCGTTCCCGCGACCAGCCGCCCCACGGCCGGTCGTTGTCGGCCGGCCACTCCGGCTCGAGGAGGACCTTGAGGCAGAAGCCGTGCCCGGCCAGCAGGCCGACCCAGTCGCCGAGCGTGCGGTGGTGCTCGACGTACGCCGTCTGGCCGGTCTCGTCGTCCACCTCGACGTAGGGCGTGCGGTCCCAGTAGGACTGCGTCGCGGTCAGGCCCTCGGCCGTCGGGTCGTCGGGGAACATCCACCGGGTCGGGTGGGTGATGGAGAACGCGAACCGGCCGCCGGGGCGCAGCACGCGGGCGGTCTCGGCGACGGCGCGGTCGATGTCGGCGACGAACTGGAGCGCGCCGAAGGAGGAGAAGACGACGTCGAAGCTCGCGTCGGCGAAGGGCAGGTGGGTCGCGGTGCCCCGCACGCTGGGGACCACGACGCCGGTCATCTCGTCGATGCGCCGCGAGTGCTGCAGCTGGCGGTGGGAGAGGTCGAGGCCGAACGCCCGTCCGCCGTGGTCCCGGATCCACCGCGAGCACTGCCCGGCGCCGGAGCCGACCTCGAGCACGTCGCGGCCGGCGACGTCGCCGAGCACACCGGCCTCGGCCTCGGTGAGGCCCTCGGGGCCCCACAGGAACCCGACGTCACCGAGGTACTCGCCGTGCGTCGCCTGGTACTCGTCGGCGTACCTGTCCCAGTCCGCTCCGTTGGCGCTGCGCGACTCGTCCTCGTCGGCGTGGCGTCGATGGGCGGTCACCGGGCGTTGCGGCCACTCCTGCACGGGGGAGAGCGTAGTGCTGCCGGTTGGACCGCCGTGCGCGGGGACGGGTACCCTAGAACGTCTGTGTCCAGCAGGACACTGACCCGTGCCCCCGACGGGGGTCCGGTCTCCGGCCTCGCAGGGGCCGGGGAGCCAACCTACATCTGCCCATCCAAGGACTGTCCTCCTCTATGACCAGCACCCTCTCGACCCCGCTCTCGAGCCACTACGACGACAACGCGCCCCAGGTCGCGATCAACGACATCGGCTCCGAGGCGGACTTCCTGGCCGCCATCGACCAGACCATCAAGTACTTCAACGACGGCGACATCGTCGACGGCACCATCGTCAAGGTGGACCGTGACGAGGTCCTGCTCGACATCGGCTACAAGACCGAGGGCGTCATCCCCTCGCGCGAGCTGTCGATCAAGCACGACGTCGACCCGTCCGAGGTCGTCCAGGTGGGCGACAAGGTCGAGGCCCTGGTCCTCCAGAAGGAGGACAAGGAGGGTCGCCTGATCCTGTCCAAGAAGCGCGCCCAGTACGAGCGCGCCTGGGGCACGATCGAGGAGATCAAGGAGGCCGACGGCGTCGTCGAGGGCACCGTCATCGAGGTCGTCAAGGGCGGCCTCATCATCGACATCGGCCTGCGCGGCTTCCTCCCGGCCTCGCTCGTGGAGATGCGTCGCGTCCGCGACCTGCAGCCGTACGTCGGCCAGACGCTCGAGGCGAAGATCATCGAGCTCGACAAGAACCGCAACAACGTGGTCCTGTCGCGCCGCGCCTGGCTCGAGCAGACCCAGTCCGAGGTCCGCCACGGCTTCCTCACCCAGCTCCAGAAGGGCCAGATCCGCAAGGGTGTCGTGTCCTCGATCGTCAACTTCGGTGCGTTCGTGGACCTCGGCGGCGTCGACGGCCTCGTCCACGTCTCGGAGCTGTCCTGGAAGCACATCGACCACCCGTCCGAGGTCGTCACCGTCGGTGACGAGGTCACCGTCGAGGTCCTCGACGTGGACATGGACCGCGAGCGTGTCTCCCTGTCGCTGAAGGCGACGCAGGAGGACCCGTGGCAGCACTTCGCCCGCACCCACCAGATCGGCCAGATCGTGCCGGGCAAGGTCACCAAGCTGGTGCCCTTCGGTTCGTTCGTCCGGGTCGAGGAGGGCATCGAGGGCCTGGTCCACATCTCCGAGCTGGCCGAGCGCCACGTCGAGATCCCGGAGCAGGTCGTCCAGGTCAACGACGACGTCATGGTCAAGATCATCGACATCGACCTCGAGCGTCGCCGGATCTCGCTGTCCCTCAAGCAGGCCAACGAGACGGCCACCGCGGCGGACGTCGAGGAGTTCGACCCGACCCTCTACGGCATGCCCGCCACCTACGACGAGCAGGGCAACTACGTCTACCCCGAGGGCTTCGACCCCGAGACGGGCGAGTGGCTCGAGGGCTTCGAGGAGCAGCGCGCGGTCTGGGAGGACCAGTACGCCAAGGCGCACGCCCGCTGGGAGGCCCACGTCAAGCAGCAGGCCGAGGCCAAGAAGGCCGAGATCGAGGCCGGCGAGGCCAACTCGTACTCCTCCGCCCCGGCCGAGGAGACCGGCGGCTCGCTCGCCTCGGACGAGGCGCTGCAGGCGCTCCGCGAGAAGCTCACCGGCGGCAACTGAACCACGCCTGCCGGGTGAGAGCCCGCTAGCAACGCAGAAGGCCCCGACCTCACGGTCGGGGCCTTCTGGCTTTTCGGTTCTGGCGGTGGTGCGGGCGGTGGTACGGGACGGGTGGGTTCGGGGCGGGTGGGTGCGCAGGCACGAGGCGCGTCAGTCGAACCAGGCGGTCCGGCGCGGCGCGGCCAGCCCGTCGTGGCGGGTCCAGGCCACGAGGGCGGCGAGGACGGTGGCGAGGATCAGGAGGAGCAGTAGCGTGGTCATGGCAGAAATCATGCTCTCGTGGAGAACCTGCCACCAGTGGCAGAAAAGCCGTACTGCGTTGATTTCCTGCCACCGCGGTGGGACAGTGGTCCGGTGAGCCTGACCAACGTCGCGGTGATCGCCTACGAGGGCGTCGCCCCCTTCGAGCTCGGCATCCTCTGCGAGGCGTTCGGCATCGACCGCACGGCCGACGGCGTCCCTGCGATCGACTTCGCGGTGTGCGCCGAGGACGACCGCCCGATGCGGACCTCGATGGGCTTCAGCCTCCAGGCCGAGCACGGGCTCGACCGCGTCGCTGAGGCCGACCTCGTCGGCATCCCGGCGATCCCGCGGGGCGGCGTGCCCTCCGACGCCGTGCTCGACGCGATCCGCGCCGCCTACGACCGCGGCGCCCGGCTGATGTCAGCCTGCAGCGGGGCCTTCGTGCTCGGCGCGGCCGGGCTGCTCGACGGCCGCGACTGCACGACCCACTGGATGTACACCGACGAGCTGCAGCGCCGCTACCCGAAGGCCTGCGTCGTCCCCGAGGTCCTCTACGTCGACACCGGCCAGGTGGTGACCAGCGCGGGCAGCGCCGCCGGCATGGACGCCGCCCTGCACATCTGGCGGCAGGAGTACGGCGCCGCCGTGGCCAACACGGTCGCGCGCCGGGCCGTGGTGCCGCCGTACCGCGACGGGGGACAGGCCCAGTTCATCGCCCGCGCCGTGCCCGACTGCGACGCCGACACCCTCGCGCCGCTGCTCACCTGGATCGTGGAGAACCTCAACGAGGACCACAGCGTCGAGGCCCTGGCGAAGCGGGCGCTGATGTCGCCGCGCACCTTCGCCCGCCGCTTCCGCGACGAGACCGGGACGACGCCGCACACCTGGATCACCCGGCAGCGCGTCGCCGCCGCCGAGGAGCTGCTCGAGCGCACCGACCAGCCGATCGAGTGGATCGCCTCCGAGGTCGGCTTCGGCAACGCCGCCACCCTGCGCCACCACTTCGTGCGGGTGCGCGGGGTCAGCCCGCAGCACTACCGGCGCCAGTTCGCCTGCTGAGGGCCTGATCGCTCAGGCGATGAGCCCGTAGCGCCCCTGGCCGACCTGGACGAAGCGCGGCTCGCGCCAGCCGGCGGGTGGCGGTGCGGTGGCGGTGTAGGCGTGGCCGGTCGGTGTGACGGTGCGGACCTCGGGTCTGTCGACCGGTGGTGAGATGACCTCCTGGCGCCAGCCGGGTGCCTGCTTCGCGTGGTTGCACGCCTCGCAGAGGCCCTGGCCGTTGGTCGCGGCGGTCGCGCCTCCGTGCTCGAACGGGGTGACGTGGTCGGTGTGCCGGACCGGCGCGTCGCACCACGGCGTGGCGCAGGTGCCGTGGCCCTGGATCGCCAGGAAGGTCGCGAGCGACCTCGGGAACGTGCGCTGCACGCTGGTCATCGCGACCAGGCGGCCGAGCCGGTTGCGGTAGAGCTGGCGGAACCACACCGCGGCGTCGGCGGCGAGCGCCCGCGAGACGAGCAGGCGGGCCACCTCGGCCGGGACGACCTCCGCGACGACGCCGTCAGSCACCACCTCGGCCGGGGCGTGCCCGCCGGCCAGGGCGGTGTCGGCCATGACCAGGTCGATGGTGAGCGGGACGGCAGGAGCCGCGTCCGGCGTACCGGTGTCGGGGGCGCCGGTGGTGCGGGTGTGCAGCAGGTCGGCCATGAGCTGGCCCCGGGAGCGAGGATCACCAGCGGCGCGGGCGGCGTCGGCGTCGCGGCGGAGCGTGGCGTGGACGGCGACGGCCTGGGCCACCGGAAGGAGCGCGGTGACCCAGGCCATCGTGTCCGGCGCCGGCCGGATGGTGACCTGCCGGTCCGCCTCGGCCCGACGAGCGCGCCGGGCGAGGGCGGCCGGGTCGAGCTCTGCCCCCATGCGGCGGGCTCGACCGACCAGCTCCCGGGTGCCGACGCCGGCGAGCGCGGCCGGGTCGGCGCAGAGCTCCTCGTCGACGAACGCCCGCTGCTCCGCCTGGAGGCAGGCGGTCTCGCGGGCGAGCAGCATCGCGCGGAACTCGCTGAGCGACCCGTCGCCCAGCCGGGCCAGGGTGTGCGGCATCTCGGTCACGAGGGTCTTCGCCAGCCCGAGCAGCACCTGTCCCCGGTGCGGTGACTCCTTGCGGGCCAGTGCGACCTCCGACGCGATCCCGCGCCCCTGCCGCGATGCCGACACCCCGGCCGCCGCCTGCTCCGCCCGCCGTCGGGCGTCGAAGGCCGCGGTCGCCCGGGCCTGGGCCGCAGCCGCCGCGGACTTGAGGTCCTCCAGCGCCGCGACCAGGTCGACGAGCTCAGCGGCGTCGGCCGCCTCCACCCCACCAGCGAGCTGGTCGCGCCAGGCGCGGACCTGCTCGGTGGCGGGGAGGCTGCTCATGGACCCATCACACCAAGGGGGTCCGACACAAATGCCTTCCGAGGGAAAGCCTCAGGATCGGGCGGTCATCGCGCCGCGACCCGGGCGTACTTGGCGAGGAGCGGTCGCTTCGCGCGCCCGGTCATTCCGCCCACACGGACGTAATGAGTCGCGGTGGTCCATGCGAGGGCGAGTGCCCGGTGCCGCGCCGAGATGCCGGCCGACTGGCCCGGGTGCGACAGCGGCGTCGACGAAGCTCTTGTTGAAGTACGCAGCGATGTGACGCTCTTCTTGGCGAACGGCGATGTAGCCACCCTCGTGATGGGTCTCGACGGTACGGGCCGTGCTGGTTCATTGAAGTGCAGCGGCGAGGTCCGCTGCGAGTCCGATTCCCGCGATCTGACCGTCGAACGTCATGGAGTATCGCCAACGTTCGTCTCGTTGACGGGTTGCAGACGCGCCGGCACGACGTGGAAGGGCCCGTTGCTGTCGAGAGCCCAGCGCTCGTGGAGCGTGAGTCTGCGTGTGCGCCCGTCCTGCGCGGTGGGGCGGACGACGAACATCGTGACGTTCACCGACGAGTCGAATGCCGTACCGGTGCCCAGGTCCACCACGCCTACGGCGCCGAGCGGACGGAGCGCGCTCCACATCAACGCCCGCACTTCCTGGTGCCGCTCAGCGCCGGCGGCGACGAAAGCGGCGTTCTGAGACTGATATGCAATCGCCGGCGCGGCTGATTCGGCCCATGGAGTTAAGGGTGATGCAACGAGAACCGTCGCGAGGATTGCGACGTCGGGCTGGCCCACAGCAACGGCTGCCGCCTTTGCAAGGTCCTTCCGGACGAGGCCCACGTATTTCGCGAGGGTCCTCGGGTTCAGGACGTCGAATCCGTAGAGAGCCTTGCCCTCAACCAGAATGAGAGGACGGCCATCGGTTGAGAGAACCGCAAGGTCGGTGTGGCGCCACTCGCGCGTGACGTGCGCGTCGGTGCCAAGGCTACGGTGCAGGAGGTCGCCGAAAGCGTCCCGCACGGCCAGTTCTGGCTTGCTGGTCAGCGCGAGCCAGGCGAGGTGGTCCGAGTCGATCGCAGCAGGCAGGTGGAGCGTCGCGAGTAGTGCGAGGTCGAGGGGCGATCGCAGTATCCCTTCGGCGAGTTCGAACTCAGTCGGGGCATAGCCAAACGTCTGCCCTGGGCGCTCGACACAGAGGTACGGACCGTCTGCACGCCGCATCAACGACTTCAAGATCGTGGTCCACGTCTTGGGCAGCGGATCAAGGGTGTCGTCGCCCAACCTGGCAGCGCGGGCCAGCATGAACAAAGCCGCCCGAAGATCCTCCGTGCTCGCCTTGGTATTAATGGGGCCTTCATCAAAATCGGCGGGTACGACGTGGCGCAACGCCTCAGTTAATGTCTCGGGATCAGGACCGTGGGTGAGGTAGGCGTTGAACGTTTGGGAGAAGCGCCACACCGAGTCGACGTCGTCAATTGCAGGCAGATCGCTCCACCGCACGAGGTCCCGAAAGTTCGAACGCATTCATGGCTCCATCTTCCGACCCGAGTGGCGTGGGGCCGCAGTGCCCGTCAGTCCGAGCGAACATATCGCGAGCGGCCGTCACAAAGTTGCGTTCTCGCTCCGGCTTTGGCCTAGGCGGCGTTCGTTCGTTCGGCACGCGGTACCCGTGGAACTCCACCTCGGCCCGCACGGTGAAGCCGAGCCGCTCGTAGAGCCGGATCGCGCCGGTGTTGGTGGCGGCGACGTGGAGGAAGGGGCGGTCGCCGCGCTCGATGATCCGGGCGGCGACGTCGCGGACGAGGCGCTCGGCGAGGCCGCGGCCGCGGGCGTCGGGCGCGGTGCAGACCGCGCTCACCTCGGTCCAGCCGGACAGGCGCAGGCGCTCGCCGGCCATGGCGACGAGGCGACCGGCGTCGTCCCGGACGCCGACGTACCGGCCCGTCTCGTGGGTGCGCTCCCAGAACGGGCCGGGCTTCGTCTCCTCGGCCAGCGCGCGCATCGCGGGCGCGTCGTCGGCCGAGAGCTCCTCGACCGCGGGGTCGGCGGGTGCGTCGGCGAGGGCGGCCACGTCGCCGAGCATCTGGAAGCCGGGCATCGTGAAGACCGGCTCCCAGTCGGCCGGGGGCGTGACCGGCAGGCTGAACAGGTCGGCGAACCGTCCCGGGCCCAGCAGGGTCGCCAGGTCGGCCCAGTCCCGGCCGGTCGGGTCGAGCGGGACGGCGGAGAAGGTCGCCACCGCCCGCTGGTACGACGCCGCGCGACCCACCCGGCGGGCGAGGTGCGCGTGCGGCCCGCTCAGCGCCGAGGCGACCGGCTCGTCGAGGACGGCGTCGGTGGCTCCCGCCGGCGCGGGGCGGTCGGTCACCGGTGCGTCCTGCTGGCTCTCCACACGCGCCATTGTCGCTGGGTCGGAGGTTTCCGCGGGCCCGACACGGCCGACTAGGTTGGACGGGTGCCTCGTTCCTTCGCTGCCGACCCCCACTCCCGCTCGCGACCCAACGAGGTCGTGGTCCGTCACCTCTCGCTCGACCTGGACGTCGACTTCGACACCCACCGCGTGAGCGGGAGCGCCGCGCTCGACCTCGAGCACCGCGACCCGGCGGCGACGCAGCTGGTGCTCGACACCTGGCAGCTCGACGTCACCGCCGTGCGCGGCGCCGACGGAGCGGACCTGCCGTTCGAGCTGGGGGAGGCGCACCCCGTCCTCGGCAGCGCGCTGACGGTCGAGGTCGGCACGGCCGACCACGTGGTCGTGCACTACGCGACCAGCCCGGAGGCCAAGGCGATGCAGTGGCTGGAGCCGCAGCAGACCGCGTCCGGCAAGGCGTTCCTGTTCACCCAGGCCCAGCCGATCCTCGCCCGCACGTGGATCCCGTGCCAGGACAGCCCGGCCGTGCGGGTCACCTACGACGCGACCGTGCGGGTGCCGGCCGAGCTGCTCGCCCTGATGAGCGCGGAGAACCCGGTCGAGCGCAGCGCCGACGGGACCTACCGCTTCTCGATGCCGCAGCCGGTGCCGGCGTACCTCGTCGCGCTCGCCGTCGGCGACCTCGAGTTCCGCGAGATCGGCAG
>NZ_VLJQ01000077.1:54959-69112 GCF_007829375.1 Nocardioides sp. J9
GTTCGCCGACACCGAGCGGATGATCGAGGCCGCCGAGCGCCTCTACGGCCCCTACCGCTGGGGCCGCTACGACATCCTCGTGCTCCCGCCCAGCTTCCCCTACGGCGGCATGGAGAACCCGCGCCTGACCTTCGCGACCCCGACGATCCTCGCCGGCGACCGGTCGCTGGTCACGCTCATCGCGCACGAGCTCGCGCACTCGTGGTCGGGCAACCTGGTCACCAACGCGACGTGGAACGACATCTGGCTCAACGAGGGCTTCACCGTCTACTTCGAGACTCGCATCGACGAGGAGCTGTACGGCGAGCGGTACACCACCATGCTCCTGCGCCTGGGCCGGCAGGACCTCGACCGCGCGGTCGCCGAGGAGCAGCCGCGCGACACCTGGCTCGAGCTCGACCTCGACGACCGCGACCCGGACGAAGGGCCGAGCAAGATCCCCTACGAGAAGGGCTCGCTGTTCCTGCGCCTCATCGAGGCGAAGGTCGGCCGCGAGCGGTTCGACGCGTTCCTGCGCGACTACTTCGACCGGTTCGCGTTCGAGTCGATGGACACCGCGACCTTCCTCGACCACCTGCGCACCGAGCTGCTCGTGCCGGCCGGCGTCAGCGACGAGGACCTGCAGCTCGAGGCATGGGTGCACGGACCGGGCGTCCCGGACAACGCCCCGGACTTCGCGGCGGACCAGTTCGACCTGGTGGACCAGCAGGTCGCCGCGCTGGTCGAGGGCGCGGACGTCGCCTCGCTCGACACCGAGGGCTGGGTGAGCCAGCAGTGGGTGCACTTCGTGCGCGCGTTGCCGGTCGACGTCGACCACGGCGTGCTGGCCGCCGTCGACGCGGCCTTCGGCTTCAGCACCAGCGGCAACATCGAGATCGCGACGGCCTGGCTCGAGCTGGCCGCCGAGTCCGGCTACGTGTTCGCCGAGCCCGCGGTCGACCGCGCGCTCGAGGACTTCCTGACCCGGCACGGCCGGGCCCTCTACGTCCGGCGGGTCTACACCCGGCTCGCCGGCAGCGAGCTCGGGCGTGCGCGGGCGCGGGAGATCTACGAGACCGCCCGTCCGACGTACCACTCGGTGACGCGGGCCGTCATCGACCGCGTCCTGGCCTGAGCTCCCGGCCGCGACCGCGGGGTCAGTGCTGGAGCGACTCGTCCCAGCGGTTGGCGATCAGCTTGAAGCTGGGGGTGTCGTCGAGCGAGGTCATCGCCTCGTAGATGCGCTCGTACTGCGTCGACGCGATCCGCCACGCACCGTCCGCGTCGCGGCGGTAGGTGTCGCGGTAGTAGCCCGCGCCGCGGATCTGCACCTTGAAGTCCGGGACGATCACGGTGTCCTCGAACGCCCACGACCCGGTCGCGGTGTCACCGTCGACGTCGATCTCGGGGTGGTTGGCGATGTGCACGGTGATGGTGCCGCCGCTGAGGTTCTGCTCCATGAAGGCGACGACGTCGGCGCGGTTGTCGAAGTGCAGCGGCTCGCCCATCGCGAGCGTGCCGTAGCGCGCGGTGACGTCCTCGGCCAGGCAGTCCCCGAACTCCTCCCACTGCTTGAGGTCGAGCGTGCGGAAGTAGCGGTGCTTGAGGCGCTTGATCTCCTCGATCGCGGCAAGGTCCATGCCCGGAGCCTAGAACGTGTTCTACCTGCGCGTCGAGGGAATGTCGCTGCTCGCTGGCAGCATGGCGGCGTGGGCAGGGGTGACGACAGCGGCGTGGACGACGCGGTGCGCGAGCGGCTGGCGCAGGACCGCGCCGAGGCCGTACGACGCCTCGCCGGCCTGACCGGCCAGTTCGACGAGGTCGTCGCCGCGTCCCGCGACACCAACGCCGACGACGAGCACGACCCCGAGGGCGCGACGATCGCCTTCGAGCGCTCCCAGCTCGCGGCCCTCGTCGCCCAGGTGCGCCGCCACCTCGACGAGGTGGACGCGGCCCTCGCCCGGCTGGCCGCCGGCACCTACGGCACCTGCGAGGTGTGCGGCGAGCCGGTCGCGCCGGAGCGGCTCGAGGCGCGGCCGACCGCCCGCACCTGCGTGGCCTGCGCCGGCCGGCGCTAGTCCGGGCCGGATCAGCCGACCTGCTCGGCCAGCGCGACGATCATGCCGTCCGGGCCGCGCACGTAGGCCATCAGCCAGGCGCCCTCGTACTCACCGACGCCGCCGACCAGCCCGTAGCCGTCGGCGGCGAGCTCCTCGACGAGGGACCGCAGGCCGGTCACCTCGAAGCACACGTTGCGGACGCCGAGCTCGTTCGCCATCGGGGCGGGGGAGCCAGTCGTCGCGTCCGGCCGGACGTAGCGGGCCAGCTCGAGCGCCGTGCCGCCGCCGGGCGGTCTCAGCAGCACCACCTCGACGCGGGAGTCGGGGATGCCGCTGACGACGTCGAGGAACTCGCCCTCGACGAAGGTGCGTCCCTCCACCTCGAGGCCGATGTGCTCGAAGAACGCGACGGAGGCGTCGAGGTCGCTGACGGTGAGGCCGACGTGGTCGAGCTGGCGGATCGGAGCCATCCGGCCATTCCTCCACGATCTTTCGCGACGTGCAACCCCGCCCCCGGCCCGGACGTGTGAGGCTGTGGAGGACTTCTCTCGCGGACGGGGGAACGGCATGGACCGCAGCGACGAACGCGACTTCGCCGTGTTCTACGACGCCACGTGGGCACGCGCGGTCGCCTGCGCGTACGCCATGACGGGCGACCTGGCCGATGCGGAGGACCTCGCCCAGGAGGCCCTGAGCCGGGCGTGGGTACGGTGGTCCTCGCTGCGCGGGTACGACGACCCGGGCGCCTGGGTGCGCCACGTGGTGACCCGGCTCGCGGTGTCGCGCTGGCGCCGGGCGCGCACGGCGGCGGCCTTCCTGGCCCGGTCGCGTGTGCCAGAGCCGGCGGCGCCGCCGTCCGAGACCACGGCCACGCTCGTCGCCGCGCTGCGCCTGCTGCCGGAGGCGCAACGCCGGGCCGTCGTGCTGCACCACCTCGGCGAGCTGAGCGTCGCCGAGATCGCCCGCCTCGAGCGGTGCCCGGAGGGCACGGTCAAGGCGCGGCTCTCCCGTGGCCGGGCTGCGCTGGCCGGCACCCTCGCGACCCAGGACGGAGAACGCTTCCATGCCTGACCTCGAGCTCCTCTTCGACGACCTCCTCAACGAGGTCCGCGGCACGGCGCACGCCCCCGGCGCGCCGGCGGCCGTCCAGCAGGCCCGGCGGCGCCGGCGGAGGGGTGTCGTGGCCGCGGCAGCTGCCGCGGTGGTCCTCACCGCGGGCGGGGTCGCCGTCGGCGGGCTCCTCGTCGACGACGGCGATGCGGTCTCGCCGGCGGACCGGCCGGACGCTCCGTCCTCCCTCGACGAGGCGGGCTTCCGCTCGGAGCTCGGCAAGGCACTCACCGGCACGACCGGCTGGGCCGTCTCGACCGGGGACCCGACGATCCTCTTCCCCTGCAGCGACGACTGGTCCGGGGGAGCCGGCGGCGCCGGCGGGTCGGTCGGCGTGGGACCGGGTGCGGGCGGCGGGGGCGTCTTCCACAGCACCGTCGGGTTCCCCGACGCCCCGGGTGCCGCGACAGCGGTCGCGCGGTTGGTGGGCGCCCTCGAGTCCTGCGCCGGCGCGAGCTGGCAGGTGCGCCCGGTCACCGGTACCGGTGCACTGCTGGCGTCGTCGCCGGACGGGGTGGTCTGGATCGCCCCGGAGGGCGCCTCGGTCTCCCTGCTGGAGGTGCCGACCGACGACGGCCCGCCCCCGGCCGAGGTGCAGGCAGAGGTCGTGGCCCTGCTGCGGGCCGTGCGCTGACCCACCGTACGACCAGCGTCACGGTGGGTAACGCCGGGACGTGCCCGAGACAGGTCCTGTGCTGGTCGACCTCCGCGAGCGCGGCAGCGGCATCCCGGACGCGCTGGCCGACGCGGGGCTCGACGTGCGGCTGACCCACCTGCCCGTGGGCGACTACGTGCTCGGACCCGGACTGGCGGTGGAGCGCAAGGGACCGCACGACCTCGGCGCGTCGATCCGTGACGGCCGGGTCTTCGACCAGGCGGTGCGGCTGCAGTCGGCCTTCCCGCAGGCGGTGCTGCTGGTCGAGGGCGAGCCGCGTGGCATCGCCGAGGACGCGTGGCGTGGGGCGGTGTGCCGGCTCGTCGAGGACGGGTTCACGGTGCTGCACAGCCTCGACGCGGAGGACAGCGCCGCGTGGGTGGTGCGGCTGGCGAAGCGGGCGCGCAGGGCCGCACCCACCACCCCGTCCCTGGGGCCGCGCCGGGCGCCACGGCACCCGTCGGCGCAGGCGGAGGCGATGCTGTCGGTGGTCCCCGGCATCAGCACGACGATGGCGCGCAGCCTGCTGGCGGCGTACGGCAGCCTCGCGGCGGTCGCCGCCGCCGCGCCGGACGGGCTGCGCGGCCACCCGGGCATCGGCCCGGTCCGGGCGAACCGGCTCGCGGAGGCGCTGCACGGCGGGTACGTCGTGCCCGGGGACCGCGACCCGGAGCCACCCCGCCCGGCGCGCGGGGAGCGCCCACCGCGACGGTGGGTCCTCGTCGAGCCGGAGCCGGCCGGCGAGGCTCAGTCGTTCGACCGGCGGGCGGTCGCGCTCCGCGCGCTGCGCTCGGCGCCGGCGGGCACCCAGCTGGTCGACGGCCTCACCGGTGAGGTGTCGGCCACCGCCGCTGCGGGCTGAGGTCGTCGAGCGTCCAGCGGTCGTGCAGGGCGGCGACCCAGTGGGCCCAGAACCCCGACAGCAGCAGGGCCGCGACCGGCAGCAGCCACCAGCCGCGCTCGTCGCGGGTGACGATGGTGATGACCATGAGCACGGCGAGGAGGCCCCACCTCGCCTGGTGGAGGTGCACGGTGGCGGCTCCCCACGGCTTCATGGCCCCATCGTGCCGCGCAGCACCGACATCCGTGGCGGTTTCGGGGATCCCGGCACGATCGTCCGCGCAGCACCATCGGATCCGGCAACAGGCAGCGCCGCGACGAGGTGGCCGGACCCCGCGGACGGACGGAGGAGGACCGCCGCCCGGGGGCCCGGCCGGCCCTGCTCCTACGACTCCCTCCGCCGCAGGAGCAGGACGCCGGTGGCCAGCATCAGGCTGCCCAGGAGCAACGACCCGGTGAGGCCGGCGGCCGCACCAGTGTCGGGTAGCAGCCCCGACAGGCCGCCGGCCCCACCGCCCCCGTTCCCGCCGCCGGTGTCGCACAGGATGGTGATCTCCTGCACGGGAGCGGGCGCGGAGCGGAGGGTCTTGCGGGCGGTGTCGACGCGCTGCACCGCGCCCACCTCGTGCGTGCCGCAGGAGAGCGGCTCGTCGAAGGTGAACGTCCAGGTGCCGTCGTCGTCGACCTCCGCGCTGCCGACGACGGCGCCGTCGAGCAGGATGTCGACCGTCGAGCCGGGCTCACCGGTGCCGGTGATCGTCGGCGTGCGGTCGTCGGTCGTCCCCGGGGCGTCGACCGTCGGTGCGGCCGGCGCGGGGGTCTCGACCACGAAGTCCGAGGTGCCGGGCTCGCTGGTGTTCCCGGCGGCGTCGGTCTGCGTCACCTCGACCGTGTGGGGGCCGTCGGGCAGCGGCGAGGTGACGTCGAGCGACCAGGTCCCGTCGCCGCCGACCTCCGTCGTGCCGACCACGACGCCGTCGACCGTCACCTCCACGGTCGCCCCCGGCTCGCCGGTCCCCGTGATCGTCGGGGTGCGGTCGTCGACCTCCTCGCCGTCACCCGGCGAGGTGATGACCGGCGCCGCCGGCGCGGTGGTGTCGACGACGACCTCGACCGGTTCCGAGGGCCCGCTGGTGTTGCCGGCCTCGTCGGTCTGGGTGGCGGTGACCTCGTGCGGTCCCTCGGTGAGCGGCTCGGTCGGGGTGAAGGTCCACGTGCCGTCCTCGTCGACCGTGGTGGTGCCGGCGGGGGTGCCGTCGACCTCCACGGTCACCGTCGCGCCGGGCTCACCGGCCCCGGTGATCTCCGGGGTGCTGTCGTTCGTGAGGCCACCGTCGGGCAGGTCGTCGACGACGGGCGGCTCGGCGGTGAGGTCGACGGTCACCTGCACCGGCGCGGAGGCGGGGCTGGTGTTGCCGGCCTCGTCGGTCTGGGTGGCCGTCAGCGTGTGCACGCCCTCGGGCAGCGCGGTGGTCTCGGCCGACCAGCTGCCGGTGCCGTCGACGACCGCCGTGGCGACGGGGTCGCCGTTCTCGTCGCGGACGGTGACCGTGGCGCCGGGCTCACCCGTGCCGGTCAGCGGGACGGTCTGGTCGTTGGTGACGGTGCCGGAGGACGGCGAGGTGATCACCGGCGCCGCCGCCGTCGTGTCGACGACGAAGGAGCTGCTTGCGGCGGGACCGGTGTTGCCGGCCGCGTCGGTGGCGGTCGCGGTGACCTCGACGGGGCCGTCGGCCAGCGGCTCGGTGACCTCGACCGACCAGGCGCCGGTGGTGGCCTCCGCCGTCGTCTCGTACGACGTCCCGTCGACCACCACGGTGACGGTGCTCCCGGGCTCGGCCGTGCCGGTGATGGTCGGCGTGCTGGTGCCGACGGTCGACCCGTCGGCGGGCCCGGTGATGTCCGGCGCCCCGGGAGCGGTCGTGTCGACCTCGAACGTCGAGGTGGCGGGCGGTGAGGTGTTGCCCGCCTCGTCGGTCGCGGTCACCGACACGGTGTAGGAGCCGTCGGCCAGCGGGCTTGCCGGCGTGACCTCCCAGGTGCCGTCGCCACCGGCCTCGACCGTGTAGGCGGTGCCGTCGAGGACGACCTCGACCGTCGCGCCGGGCTCGGCGGTGCCGGTGACGGGCGGCTGCGGGTCGTTGGTGACGCTGCCGTCCGCGGGCGCGGTGATCGTCGGCGCCGCCGGGGCGGTGGTGTCGACGGTGATGGTCACCGGCTCCGAGGGCCCGCTGGCGTTGCCGGCCGGGTCGGTCTGGGTGGCGGTGACCTCGTGCGCGCCGTCGGGCTGGGGTGGCAGGGTGAACGACCACTCGCCGTCCCCGTTCGCGGTCGCGGTGCCGACGACCTCGCCGTCGACGCTGACGGTGACGGTGGCCCCGGGCTCGGCGGTCCCGGTCACCGTCGGGGTGGTGTCGGTGGTCACCGGCTCCGTCGGCGGGTCGACGACCGGCGGCTCGACCACGGTGTCGATGGTGATGGTGACCGGGGCCGAGGCCGCGCTGGTGTTGCCGACGGCGTCGACCTGCACGGCGGTCAGCGTGTGGGGCCCGTCAGCCATCGGGGCGGCGTCGAACGACCAGGTGCCGTCGGCGCCGACCACGGCGCTGCCGAGCTCCTGGCCCGAGTGGGTGGTGACGGTGACGGTGGCGCCGGGCTCGCCCGTGCCGGAGATGGTCGGGGTGTCGTCGTCGGTGAGCAGGCCGTCGAGGGTCGGGTCGATGGCCGGGGGCGCGGCAGCGGTGTCGACGGTGAAGGCGTTCGACGCCGCGTCACTGGTGTTGCCGGCCGGGTCGGTCTGGGTGGCCGCGACGGTGTGCGGGCCGTCGGCGAGCGGGGTGGCCGGCGTGATGGACCAGGCCCCGGTCCCGTCGGCGACGGTCGAGCCGACGAGGGTGCCGTCGATGCGCACCTCGACCGCCGCCCCGGGCTCGGCGGTGCCGGTGACCGACGGGGTCGGGTCGGCCGTGGTGCTGCCGTCGGCCGGGGTGCTGATGACCGGGGCGTCCGGAGCGGTGGTGTCGACGATCAGCTGCGACGTCGCGGGCTCGGAGGTGTTGCCGGACGGGTCGGTGGCGACGGCGCTGACGGTGTGCTCGCCGTCCGGCAGGGCCTGGCCGTCCGGGACGGTCACCTCCCAGGCGCCCGTGACCGGGTCGGCCGTCGTGGTCAGCTCGACGTCGCCGATGGCGACCACGACCTCGCTGCCGGGCTCGGCTGTGCCGGTGACGGTCGGGGTGTCGTCCGCGGTCACCTCGCCGTTGGCCGGCGTGAGGATGACGGGCGGCTCGACCTCGGTGTCGACGGTGAAGACCACCGGTGACGACGCGGGGCTGGTGTTGCCGGCCCCGTCGACCTGGGTCGCGACGGCGGTGTGGCTGCCGTCGGCGCGCCCGGCGGGGCGGGCCGCCCCGCCCCAGCTGCCGTCACCGTCCGCCGACGTCGTGTACGTCGTGCCGTCGACGTCCACCGTGACCGTGGCGCCCGGCTCGGCGGCGCCGCTGATGGTCGTCGTCGGGTCGTTGGTGACGGTGCCGCTGGTGGGGCTCTCGATGACCGGCGCGTCGGCGGTCGTGTCGACCTCGAACCCGGACGTCGCCGGTCCGGAGGTGTTGCCGGCGGGGTCGGTCTGGGTGGCCTCGACGGCGTGGGGCCCGTCGGCGAGCGGGGTGGTGACGTCGATGGTCCAGCTGCCGCCGGGGTCGACGGTGGTGGTGCCGATGACGGTGCCGTCGACGCTGACCTCGACCTCGGCGCCGGCCTCGCCGGTGCCCGTGATCGTCGGGGTGGCGTCACCGACGACCGAGCCGTCCGCCGGCCCGGTGATCGCGGGCGGCGCCGGCGCCGTGGTGTCGACGGTGAAGCCCGACGTGGTCGGGTCGGAGGTGTTGCCGGAGGGGTCGGTCTGGGTGGCCGCGACGGTGTGGGGACCGTCGGCGAGCGGCGTGGTGGCGTCGAGGGACCAGCCGCCGCCCGGGCCGACGGTGGTGGTGCCGATGACGGTGCCGTCGATGCTGACCTCGACCTCGGCGCCGGGCTCGCCGGTGCCGGTGATCGTCGGGGTGGCATCACTGGTCACCGAGCCGTCGGCGGGTGTCTCGATCGCGGGCGGGTCGGGCGGGGTCTCGTCGACGACCGTGAAGGTGACCTCGGGCGAGGGTGCCGACGTCGCGTCGCCGGACGACTGGGTCGCGGTGATCGTGTGTGGTCCGGCGGCGAGCGGCGTCGCGGGCACGAGGGTCCACGTCCCGTCGGGCTGGACGGTCGCCGTGCCGATCACCGTGGCGCCCTCGCTGACGGTCACGGTCGCGCCGGCCAGGCCTGTGCCGGAGATGGTGGGGGTGGTGTCGGTGGTCGACGACCCGTCCGCCGGGGAGGTGATCGCCGGGGCGTCGAGCAGGCCGCACTGGACGCCGCCCTCCGGGGCGTGGGCCTCGGCGTGCAGCGGCAGGACGTCGATGCTGGCAGTCCCGGCGCCGAGAGCCAGGCTGACGTCGATCGACAGCAGCGAGACGTTGCCCACCGCGGTCCGGCCGTCCGGGGACTCCGTCACGGTCGGGACGCCCAGGTTCAGCGTGACGCTGCCGACGACGGGGATGCTCACGGTCACTGGCACACCGACCTGGAGGACCACGTCGAGCCCGCCCGGGCCCTGGACCCGGACCGACGGCGCGGAGTAGGTCACGTCCGCACCGCCGGGCTCACCGCTGGCGGTGGCGGTCAGCGTCGGGCTGCCGCCGACGTCGACCGTGACGTTGCCGTTCAGGAGCGTGAGCGCGGCGATCGTGCCGGTCGACGACGAGACGACCGAGCGGGCGTCGCCAGAACCGCCGTTGCTGGTGAGCGCGGTGCTACCGGATGTGGTCACGGCACCCACGTCGAGGATCTCGGTGACGGCGTTCCCGAGGGTCACCCCGGCCACCTCGACGGTCGAGCTGTTGATCGCCGTCCCGCTCGGCGGGCAGGCGAGGTCGCCGGCCCAGTGCGCGTCGACGGTGCCGGTGATGACCCCGGTGTCGAGCAGGCCCGGCACGTCGACCTCGGTCAGCCCGGTCGACGTCGGTCCGCCGTCGTCCGGCGGGGCGGTCTCGCCGACGCTGGACACTGCGACGGGGATCCCGGCCACCGCGGCGGCGAGGTTGGCCGCCGAGGCCGCGCTGGGCGGCGAGCCCGCCGAGTCCACGCTCGTGTCGGTGTGCCCGAGCCCGACGCCGGCGAGGTTGAAGCCGAGCAGGCCGACGTCGAGGCCGAGGATCTCGTTGTCGGTGCTGCCGGAGAAGTCCGCTGGCAGCGGTTCCGCCTCGGCGACGGGGGCGGGCCAGGACAGCCCCACCAGCACGAGGATCGTGGCCGTGACCAGACGGCAGGCAGACAACAGCACGCGACGTCCCTCCCCAGAAACGTTGCGGTGGCCGGCGCGAAGTCTCCCTCCCCGCGTCCGTGCAACCTGCGCGAAGGCTATGCCTCCTGCGGCCCGGGTCTCAACTGTCGGTTGCGTCCCGGAGTGTCGAGCGGAGCACCTTCCCGGTCAGGGTCCGGGGCAGCGCGTCGTGGAAGGACCACGTCTTCGGCCGTTTCGGCGGGGCCAGGTGCTCGCGTGCGTACGACGCCAGGTCGGCCTCGGTGGCGGACCCGACGACCGCGGCGCAGACCCGCTGCCCCCACTCCGGGTCGGGCACGCCGTACACGGCGACGTCGTCGACGCCGGGGCACTCGCCGAGCACCTGCTCGACCTCGGTGGGGTAGACGTTGACGCCGCCGCTGATCACGAGGTCGACCCGGCGTCCGTCGAGGTAGACATAGCCCTCGTCGTCGATCCGCCCGAGGTCGCCGACCGAGAAGGCCGGTCCCTGCGGGGTCTCGCGCCAGGCCTCGGCGTTCTTGGCCGGGTCGCCGTAGTAGCTGAACCGGGCGAACTCCGGGACGACGCACCACAAGGTGCCGTCGGGGTCGACGGTCATCGTGCGGCCGGGACGGGCGCGACCGACCGTGCCGGGGCGCTCGAGCCACTCCTCGCTGCGGCAGGCGGTGAACTGGCCCTCGGTGGAGCCGTAGAACTCCCACGTGGAGCCGGGCGGGAACAGCCCGATCAGCCGGCGCTTGACGTCGGTGGGGCAGGGCGCGCCGGCGTGCGCGACCAGGCGGAACGAGGAGAGGTCGGGGACCCCGACCCGGTCCCAGTGGGCCAGCAACCGCTGCAGGTGGGTGGGGACGCAGAACATCGTGGTCGGTCGCTCCCGCTCGATCGCCTCGGTGACCGCCACCGGGTCGAACGGTCCGGGGATCACCACCCGGCCGCCGGCGAGCAGCGTGCCGAGGGCGAAGCGCAGGGGAGCGGAGTGGTAGAGCGGGCTCAGCACCAGGTTGACGTCGTCGGCGGTGAAGCCCCACAGGTCACGCTCCTCGGCCCACAGCGCCTCGGCGTCGGCGGGGCAGAGCAGCCCGGACCACACGCCCTTCGGAACGCCCGTGGTGCCGCTCGTGCAGTGCATCGGCCGGCCGAGCGGGAGGCCGGGTGCGGGCAGCCCGGCGCGCAGGTCGGCCAGCTGCTCCTCGTCGGTGACGACCAGCGTGGGCTCGAGGCCGGCCAGGATCCGGGCCCGCTCGGTGTCGGTGAGCCGGGGGTCGAGCGGGATGGGGAAGACCCCGGCGGTGAGCAGGCGCCACACCGCGTCGACGTACGCGTGGGAGCCGGGGACCAGGAGCGCGACGCGGTCGCCGGCGGTGAGGGGACGGTTCGCCACGGGTGCCACGGGGCCACAGTAGGGTCGGCCCATGCGTGTCGGACTGACCGGGGGCATCGCCTCGGGCAAGAGCACCGTCTCCTCGATCCTGCGCGAGCTCGGCGCGGTCGTCATCGACGCCGACCAGCTCGCAAGGGAGGTCGTCGCGAAGGGCACGCCCGGCCTGGCCCGGGTGGTCGAGGAGTTCGGTTCGGACGTCCTCACCGAGGACGGGCACCTCGACAGGCCGAAGATGGGCTCGATCGTCTTCGCCGACGACGAGTCGCGCCGGCGGCTGGAGGCGATCGTCCACCCGCTCGTGTTCGAGCTCTACGCCCACCTCGAGGCCAGCGCCCCGGTCGGCGGCATCGTCGTCCACGACATCCCGCTGCTGGTGGAGTCGGGGCGCGCCGAGGAGTTCGACGCCGTGGTCGTGGTCGACGTGCCCGAGGAGGTGCAGGTCGCCCGGATGGTGCGCGACCGCGGGATGAGCGAGGAGGACGCGCGCTCGCGGATCGCGGCGCAGGCCTCCCGCGAGGACAGGGTCGCCGTCGCGACCTACGTCATCGACAACACCGGGACGCGCGAAGACCTCCGCCACCGGGTGACGGAGGTCTTCGCGGAGCTGCGGAACGCGGCGGTCTGAACCGACGAGGTCCGGTTCAGGCAGCCGAGCCGGACGCCAGGTCCGGGTCGCCGAGGCGACGCAGCTTCTGCAGCGCCTCGCGCTCGAGCTGGCGCACCCGCTCGGCGGAGATGCCGTGCTTGACGCCGATGTCGGCGAGCTTGTGCTGGCGGCCGTCGGTGAGGCCGTAGCGCGACCGGATGATGTCGGCGGCCCGCTCGTCGAGCTGGTCGACGAGGTTGTTGAGCCGGTTGCGGGCCTCGACGTCGAGGACGGTGAGGTCCGGGCCGGGCGCGGTCTCCTGCGCCATCAGGTCACCGAGCGAGGTGTCGCCGTCCTCGTCCACCGGGGTGTCGAGGCTGACGTGCTCGCGGCCCCACGACATCAGGTCGAGCACGCGGTCGACCTCGATGCCGAGCTCGGCGGCGATCTCCTCCGGCTCCGGGTCCCGGCCGAGCTGGCGCTCGAGCGTACGACGCGCGCCGCCGACCTGGTTGAGCTCCTCGACGACGTGCACGGGCAGGCGCACGACGCGGGCCTGCTGCGCGATGCCGCGGGTGATGGCCTGGCGGACCCACCACGTGGCGTAGGTGGAGAACTTGTAGCCCTTCGCGTAGTCGAACTTCTCGACCGCGCGGATCAGGCCGGTGTTGCCCTCCTGGATCAGGTCGAGCATGGGCATCTGGGCCCGGCCGTACTTGCGCGCGATCGACACGACCAGGCGCAGGTTCGCGTTGATGAACTCCGTGGTGGCCTTGCGGCCCTCCTCGGCGATCCACTCGAGCTCGGCCTGGCTGGCCTGCTTGGGGGCACCGCCCTTGCGACGACCGATGCGGCCCTCGTTCAGGAGGTGCTGGGCGTAGAGGCCTGCCTCGATGGTCTTGGCGAGCTCGACCTCGCGGGCTGCGTCCAGCAGGGGGGTGCGCGCGATCTCGTCGAGGTAGAGGCCGACGCTGTCGCGCCCCTCGATCTCCCGACCGGTGTCGCGCGTCCTGTTCGCAGTTGCCGTGGCCATTGCGTCCCTCCTTCGGCACGGATGTGGGACATCCGTACGTGTGTTCCAACACCGGGGATGGGTCCCGGATTCCCGGGTCCTCGCTGTGTCTCTATCCGCAATGACGTGCGGCAGTCCCCGTAAGTTGCCCGAAAGGAGGAATCTCAGGCAGTTCTCAACTTGCCGGGGGTCAGCTCACAGGTTCGGCGTCGGCCAGCCCGAGCCGGTCCAGGATCCACGCCAGGGTGAAGGCGCGGTCCTCCCAGGCGCGGTAGCGCCCCGAGACCCCGCCGTGGCCGGCCGCCATCTCGGTGCGCAGCAGCACGTCGGCCTGCGGGGCACGGGCCCGCAGCCGGGCGACCCACTTGGCGGGCTCGACGTAGAGCACCCGGGTGTCGTTGAGGGACGTCTCGGCGAGGGTCGGCGGGTAGGGCAGGTCCGCGACGTTCTCGTACGGCGCGTAGCCGGCGATCCGCTCGTAGGCGACCGGGTCGTCGGACGGGTTGCCCCACTCGTCGTACTCCGGGACGGTCAGGGGCAGGCTGGCGTCGAGCATGGTGGTGAGGGTGTCGACGAAGGGGACGCCGGCCACGAAGCCGCCGAACGTCTCCGGTGCCTGGTTCGCGACCGCGCCGATCAGCAGGCCGCCGGCACTGGCGCCCTCGGCGACGATCCGCTCCGCGGTGGTCCAGCCGCTCTCGACGAGGTGGCGGGCCGCTGCGACGAAGTCGTCGAAGGTGTGTTGCTTGTGCTCGAGCTTGCCGTCGTCGTACCAGCGGCGGCCCATCTCGCCGCCACCGCGGACGTGGGCGATCGCGAAGGCCGCGCCCCGGTCGAGCAGGGAGAGCCGGGCGACCGAGAAGTAGGGGTCCATCGACGCCTCGTAGGCGCCGTAGCCGTAGAGGTGGACCGGGACCGGGTCGGTGCCGGACGGGCCGCGCACGCCCTTGCGGACGACCAGGGAGATCGGCACCTCGACGCCGCCGGTCGACGTCGCCCAGAGCCGGTGCTCCTCGTAGTCGTCGGGGTCGTAGCCGCCGAGGACGGGCGCCTGCTTGCGCAGCACCAGCTCGCCGGTGCGCAGGTCGTGGTCGTAGACCGCGGAGGGCCGGGCGAGGCTGCCCATGCCGACCCGGATCGTGGGCTGCTCCCACGCCGGGTTGCCGCC
>NZ_VLJQ01000077.1:69243-130518 GCF_007829375.1 Nocardioides sp. J9
CGGGCCCGTTGGCGTTGTGCAGGACCAGGAACCGGTCCTCGCCGCCGATCACGGCGTGCTCGAGGGAGTACTCCACGCCCTCGGTGCGGGCGGCGAAGAGCACCGGCCGCGCGTCCGGGTCGTCGGCGTCGAGGACGTGGAACTCCGAGGTGGTCTTGGAGCTGGCCGCGACCACGACGTAGCGGCGGCTGCGGGTGCGGCCGACGCCGACGAAGTAGCGCCCGTCGGGCTCGTGGAAGACCAGCTCGTCCTCGGCCTGCGCGGTGCCGAGCCGGTGCCGCCAGACCTTGTCGGGACGCCAGGCGTCGTCGACGGTCGTGTAGTAGAAGTGGTCGGCCGAGCCGCCCCAGGTGACGCCGCCGAGTACGTCGGTCAGCACGTCCTCGCGCAGCTCGCGGGTGGACAGGTCGAGCACACGCACGGTGTAGCGCTCGTCGCCGACCACGTCGGTGGCGTAGGCGAGCAACCGGTCGTCGGGGCTGACCGACGACCCACCGAGCGAGAAGAAGTCGTGGCCCTCGGCGAGCTCGTCGAGGTCGAGCAGGACCTCCTCGCCGGGCAGGGCCGGCTCGTCCGGGCGGGCGTCCGCGGCGGGCTGCGGGGGAGTCCAGTCGTCGGGGTCGGTGACGGCGACGCGGCAGGTGGCGCCGTACTGGCGGCCCTCGAAGGAGCGGCCGTAGTACCAGAACCCGCGCACCCGGGTGGGCACGGACAGGTCGGTCTCGAGGGTGCGTGACTTGATCTCGTCGAAGATCCGCCCGCGCAGCCCGGCGAGGTGGGCGGTGCGCGCCTGGGTGTACGCGTTCTCGGCCTCGAGGTGGGCGAGGACGGCCGGGTCCTCCTTCGCGCGCAGCCACTCGTACTCGTCGGTGCGGGTGTGGCCGTGGTGCGTGGTCGTGACCGGACGCTGGTCGGCGCGGGGAGGAACAGGCTGCACGTCGGACACGCGCCGAACGCTACTGCTCGTCTGGTTGGTCCGCGTCCGGCGGGCGCCACCTCGACAGCACCGGGTCGTCGAGGGGGAAGGAGCGCACCGGGCCGGGTGGGGTGTCGGCGGTCTCGAAGCGCACCGTCACCACCCCGCGGCCCGAGCCCCACACCCAGCCGCGGCCGTGCTCGGCGTGCACCACGTCCATGCCCGGCGCCCACGTGGTGCCACGGGGGCGGGCGCCGGCCTCCTCGACCTCCTCCACCGGCGGCAGGTCCGGCTCCGCGGACTCCTCGGTGCTCGCGAAGAGGTCCTCCTGCACCCAGTCGGCGAGGCCGGAGACGCCGACGCCGAGCAGCCGGACGCCGCCGGAGGTGTCGAGGTCGGCGAGCAGGGTGCGGGCGAGGCGGGCGATGGTCGCGGCCTCCTCGGTCGGGGCGGGCAGCGTGGCCGAGCGGCTCAGGGTGGTGAAATCGTACATCCGCACCTTGAGCGACACCGTCCGTCCCGACAGCCCGTGCTTCTTCAACCGGCGGGCGACCTCGCCGGCCTGGCGCACGACGATCGCCTCCATCTGGCGGCGGTCGGTGAGGTCGTGCTCGTAGGTGCCCTCGACGCTGACCGACTTCGCCTCCCGGTCCGGTACGACGGCGCGGTGGTCCTGCGCACGGGCCAGCTGGTAGAGGCCCTGGCCGAGCGCCCGGCCGACCTGGCGCACCAGCTCGTCCTCGCTGACCCGCTCCAGCTCGCCGACCGTGTGGATGCCCGCCCGGCGCAGCCGCTCGACGGTCGCCGGGCCGACGCCGGGGATGACGCCGACGTGCATCGGGCGCAGCAGCGCGAGCTCGGTGCCGGGCTCGACGACGACCAGGCCGTCGGGCTTGCGCAGGTCGCTGGCGATCTTGGCGAGGAACTTCGAGCTGGCGACGCCCACCGACGCGGTGAGGCCGCCGGTGACCTCGCGGACCCGGGAGCGCAGGTCCTCGGCGAACGCGGTGACCGTGGGCACCTCGAGGTCGGCGAGGCCCTCGGCCTGCTCGAGGTCGACGAAGGCCTCGTCCAGGGACAGCGGCTCGACCAGTGGCGATGCCGAGCGCAGCAGCCCCATGACGGCGGCGCTGGTGGCGCGGTAGGCCTCGAACCGGCCGGAGAGGTAGGCCGCGTGCGGGCAGCGGGCCCGGGCCTCGCGGGTCGACATCGCCGAGCGGACCCCGAACTTCCGGGCCTCGTAGGACGCGGTCGACACGACACCGCGCCCGCCCACGCCGCCGACGACGACCGGCTTGCCCCGCAGCGAGGGCTTGTCCCGCTGCTCGACGGCCGCGAAGAACGCGTCCAGGTCGAGGTGGAGGATCGAGGCCCGGTCTCGCACGGCGTCACGATAGATGCCAGCACTCCCAGGACCGTCCCCCAGTGGTCCACAGGGGAGCCGCGGGGTGGGCTCGTGCACAGGGCCGGGCGCGCAGCGGGCCCGACGTCGGGCCCGGCGGCGAACCTGCCGTGCATGACCGCGACACCGCAGACCCCGCCCACCCCGCCCACCCCGCCCACCCCGCCGCGCGCGTCCCTGACCGCCCGCTGCCCGGAGGACCTGCTGGCGATGGCGCCGGCCGTCCTCGGGTTCTGGCCCGAGGAGTCCGTCGTGATGATGACCTTCGGCGCGCCACGGCCCTTCCACGCCCGGCTCGAGCTGCCGCCCGCCGACCACGTCGACCCGTGCGTGCTGCTGGAGGTCGAGGAGCGCCTCGCCGGCACCGCGCAGCTGCACGGGGCGCAGGCGGTCGTGCTGGTCTACTTCACGGCCGACACCGCCGCGGCGCAGACCGTGCACGACGCGCTCGGGCCGGCCCTCGGGAGCCGGGGGGTCGAGGTGGTCACCGCGCTGGTGGCCGACGGGTCGCACTACGCCGCAGTCGCACCGGGCGGGTGGCTCGGTCCGTGGTCGTCGTACGACGTGGAGGCGCACGCCTTCGTCGTGCAGGCGATCGTCGACGGCCGGCTGCAGCACCGCAGCCGCGACGACATGGTCGACTCCCTCGAGGCGGTGCCGGCCTGGGTCGAGCCGGTGCGCGACGCGCTGCTGGCCAGCGGCCTGCCGGACCGGGCCGGTCCGGTCGACGGGCGCACCGTGCGCCGCGAGGGGACCTGGACCGAGGCGCTCGTCCGACGGGCGGTCGCAGGCGACACCGTGCCGGGGCCCGCCGAGCTCGCCCGGCTGCTGTGGTGGCTGCAGGTGACCCGGGTCCGCGACGCGGCGTGGTCGGTGATCGACCGGGCCTCGGCGGTCCACCACGTCCGGCTCTGGACCGCCGTGCTCCGCTCCGCGCCGGAGCAGCTGGCCGCGTCTCCGGCGATCCTGCTCGGGTGGTCGGCGTGGCAGGCCGGCGACGGCGCTCAGGCCTGGGCGGCGATCGACCGGTGCCGCCGCGTCGACCCCGGCAACCGGCTCGCCGAGCTGCTCGACCGGCTGCTCGACCAGGCCGTCCCGCCCGACCTCTGGGAGGGGCACTTCGACTGGACGCTGGGCCTGCCCGTGGACACGTCGCGTGCCGACCTTGGGTGACAGGCCCTACTGTCTGGGCATGGGTGATGACGTCGCCGCACAGGAGTTCACGCCTGCCGACCGGACCCGCTACCGGGAGAAGGTCCGCCGCTGCCTCGACGTGTTCGAACGGATGCTCCGCGAGTCCGCCTTCGACGCCGACGACCCGTGGACCGGGATCGAGGTCGAGCTCAACCTCGTCGACGAGGCGGGCGACCCCGCCCTGCGCAACGACGAGGTGCTCGACGCGATCGACGACCCGGGCTTCCAGACCGAGCTCGGGCAGTTCAACATCGAGCTCAACCTGCCTCCGGGCCCGCTCGCCGACGGTGGGCTGACCGAGTGCGAGGAGCGCCTGCGCACCAGCCTCAACGCGGCCGAGGAGCGCGCCGAGGCGGTCGGTGCCCACCAGGTGATGATCGGGATCCTGCCGACGCTCGCGCCCGAGCACCTCACGGCCGAGGCGATCAGCACCAACCCGCGCTACATGCTGCTCAGCGAGCAGATCCTCGGTGCCCGCGGCGAGGACATCATGATCGACATCCACGGCGTCGAGCGCCTCCAGCGCCGGGTCGACACGATCATGCCGGAGGCCGCCTGCACCAGCACCCAGTTCCACGTCCAGGTCAGCCCGGAGCGGTTCGCGTCGTACTGGAACGCCTCGCAGGCCATCGCCGGCGTGCAGATCGCGGTCGGCGCCAACGCGCCCTACCTGCTCGGCAAGCACCTGTGGGCCGAGACCCGGATCCCGCTCTTCGAGCAGGCGACCGACACCCGTGCCGAGGAGCTCAAGGCCCAGGGGGTGCGCCCGCGGGTGTGGTTCGGCGAGCGGTGGATCACCTCGGTGTTCGACCTGTTCGAGGAGAACGTCCGCTACTTCCCGGCGCTGCTGCCCGTCATCGACGAGGAGGACCCGCTGACCGTCCTCGAGGCCGGCGGCACCCCGAACCTGTCCGAGCTGCGCCTGCACAACGGCACCATCTACCGCTGGAACCGGCCGGTCTACGACATCAGCGACGGGCTGCCGCACCTGCGCGTGGAGAACCGGATCCTCGCTGCGGGGCCGACTGTCGTGGACACCGTCGCCAACGCCGCCTTCTACTTCGGCCTGGTCCGGGCGCTCGCCGAGCAGGACCGGCCGCTGTGGTCGCAGATGTCGTTCAGCGCCGCGGAGGAGAACTTCCACACCGCCGCCGAGCACGGCATCGACGCCGAGGTCTACTGGCCCGGCGTCGGCCGGGTCCGCGCCACCGAGCTGATCCTGCGCCGGCTGCTGCCGCTGGCCCACGAGGGCCTGGCCGCGTGGGGCGTCGGTGCCGACGAGGCGCACCGCTACCTCGACCTCATCGAGCAGCGCTGCCTCAACGGCACCAACGGCGCGGCCTGGTTCGCCAGGCAGATGCAGCAGCGCCGCCACGAGGACCGCTACGACGCGCTGCGGGCCGTGCTGGGCGAGTACCGCCGGCGGATGAACGACAACCAGCCCGTCCACACCTGGTGACCGGCTGCCCGCGGGGCGTCAGCCGCCGCGGACCCGGCTCCACGACCGACCGGCGCCCGAGCGCGGGTCGTGCCACGCCCGGCGGGTGACGACCACCAGGTCCAGGCGCACCCCGAGCTCGCCGGAGGCGGCGCCGACGGCGGCCGCCCACGCCAGGTCCTCGGTGTCCGGGCCCTCGGTCATCCGGGTCAGCCACACCAGCGGCACCTGCTCACGGTCGAGGAACAGCCGCGCCATCGCCTCGACGACCTCCGTGCGCAGTGCCAGGTCGAGCCGCTCCTCGGGGGCGGCCTCGAACGAGCGCTGCTCGCCGCGCGGGATGCCGACGTGCAGCACCGGCGGGTAGCACCGGCGCCGCTCGGCCTGCGCGTGGTCGCGCACGGCTCCCCGCAGCACCCGCTGCAGCAGGGTGGGGAGCGGTTCGTGGAGCCCCGGGCCGGACGGCATGCGGCGAGCCTGCCCGATCCGGCCGAACGCCGCGGGCGTCCTCCACAGGTGGCCGGTTAGGTTGCTGCCATGACCTCGCCCCTCATCGCCGTGGACGAGCTGGCCGGCCGCCTCGAGGAGGTCACCGTCCTCGACGTGCGCTACCGGCTCGGCGGGCCGCCGGGTCCGGAGGAGTTCGCCGCGGGCCATGTGCCCGGTGCGTCGTACGTCGACCTGGGCGCCGCCCTCGCCGGGCCGCCGGGCGCCGGCGGTCGACACCCGCTGCCGGCGCCGGACGTGTTCGTCGCCGCCATGCGGGCCGCCGGGGTGTGCAACGACCGCCCGGTCGTGGTGTACGACGACTGGTCGGGCAACGCCGCGGCCCGGTGCTGGTGGCYCCTGCGCCACCACGGCCACCGCGACGTGCGGGTCCTCGACGGCGCGTGGCCGGCCTGGCGGGCGGCGGGCCTCCCGGTCGAGCAGGGTGCCCCCGCCCCGGCAGCGGAGCCCGGGAGCTTCACGGGCGAGCCGGGTGCGATGCCCGTCGTCGACGTGGCGACGGTCCGCGACGCAGGCGTGCTCGTCGACGCCCGCGCCCCGGAGCGCTACCGCGGCGAGGTCGAGCCGGTCGACCCGGTGGCCGGCCACATCCCCGGCGCGGTGAACCTGCCGAGCTCGGCCAACCTCGGCCCGGACGGTCGGTTCCGTCCGGTCGCCGAGCTGGCCGAGGCCTACGCGGCGGTCGGCGCCACCGCCGGTGCCGACGTCGCCGTCTACTGCGGATCGGGCGTGACCGCCGCGCACGACGTGCTCGCGCTCGAGGTCGCCGGCGTGGCTGCGGCGCTCTACCCGGGCAGCTGGAGCGAGTGGGTCGCCGACCCGGACCGGCCGGTCGAGACGTCCTGAACCGCCCGGGCGCACGGCGGCGCCGGCCGGTGGGCGGCTACCAGTGCACGCCCCGGAAGAGCTGGGCCAGCAGCATCTGCTCGGTCTCGCGGTGGTTCGCGGTGGGCGCCTCCTCCGCGGCCGCCGCGGCCTGGGAGGCCGGCTTGCGGCCCTTCGCCGCAGCCGAGTCCGGGAACACCTGGTAGGCGAGGTTGAGCACCCGGAAGGCGGTGCGCGGGGCGATCGTGTGCGCCAGCTCGCCCGCCGTGCCGAGGGCGGTGTTGATCTCGTGCGGCTTCTCGACCAGCGCGCGCACCACGATGTCGGCCGCCTGGGCCGGCGAGATGGTGGGGAACTTGTCGTAGATCTTCGTCGGCGCGATCATCGGCGTCCGCACCAGCGGCATGTGCACGTTCGTGAAGGTGATGCCGTGCCCGACCACCTCGGAGGACACCACGTTGCTCCACGCGTCGAGGGCGGCCTTGGAGGCGACGTAGGCGGAGAACCGCGGCGGGTTGGTCTGCACGCCGATGGAGGAGATGTTGACGATGTGGCCCGAGCGCTGCGCGTGCAGCTGCGGCATCAGGCCCATCACCAGCCGGATCGCGCCGAAGTAGTTGAGCTGCATGGTGCGCTCGAAGTCGTGGAAGCGGTCCTGCGAGAGCTTCAGCGACCGTCGGATGGAGCGGCCGGCGTTGTTGATGACGTAGTCGACGCTCGGCAGGTCCGCCACCAGCTGCTCGCACAGCCGGTCGATCGCCTCGAGGTCGGACAGGTCGCAGGGGAAGACGTGGGCCTGGCCGCCGCGGGCCTCGATGACGGCCCTGGTCTCCTCGAGCTTCTCCTTGCCTCGGGCGACGAGCACCGGGATGCCCCCGGCCTGGGCGACCTTGAGTGCGACCACCTTGCCGATGCCCGACGACGCGCCGGTGATCACGACGGTCTTGCCCTTGAGGGCCGCCCGCGCCTTGGGGTCGCGCCCGACGCTGTCGTCGAGGTGCTCCTCCCAGTAGCTCCACAGGGTGCGCACGTAGGTCTCCAGCGGGGGCACCGAGATGCCGGAGCCCGCCAGCGCCTTCTCGGTGGTGCGGGACTCGAAGACCGGCGCGAAGGAGGAGTGCGCGAGCGCCTCGGCCGGCATCCCGAGGCGGCCCAGGGTCTGGTCGAGCAGCAGCTGCGCGGGCGCGGAGCGGACGACCGAGGTGAGCACGTTGAGCGGGCGCAGCGGCCGGGGGAGCAGCGACACCGGGCGCGAGGTGACCTTGCGATCGACCGGCGTGGCGAACCGGGGTGCCCCGGCGGCCGCGCAGAACGCGTTGAGCATCTCCACGACCGGCTGCGGCTCCGGGTTGACCAGGTGGAAGGCCTCGCCGTCGCGGTCGGGCAGGTGGGCGAGGTGGTCCATCGCCTTGGCGACGTAGTCGACGGGCACCATGTTGGTGTCGCCGAGGTCGACGCCGACCAGCGGCAGCCACGACGGCAGGTGGTCGCGCAGGCGCTTGATCAGCGGGAAGAGGTAGTAGGGCCCGTCGACCTTGTCCATCGCGCCGGTCTCGGAGTGGCCGACCACGATCGCCGGGCGGTAGACCCGCCACGGCACGGTGGCCTCGTCGCGGACGATCTTCTCCGACTCGTACTTCGTGCGGTGGTACGGCGAGGGGAGCGGCTGGCCCTCCTCGAACATCGACTCGTCGAACCGCCCGTGGTAGTCGCCGGCCGCGGCGACCGACGACACCTGGTGGAAGCAGCCCGCGCGCAGCGAGTCGGCCAGCGCGAGCGCGTGCCGGGTGCCGTCGATGTTCATCGCGTCGTTCGTGGCGTCGTCCGCCGTGATGTCGTAGATCGCGGCGAGGTGGAAGAAGTGGTCGATGGTGCCGGCGTGCTCGGCCACCCACGCCGGGTCGACGCCGAGGCCCGGCTGGCTGAGGTCGCCGACCACGGGGCGTACCCGGTCGGACCTCCACTGCCGGGCGAGGGCCTCGAGCCGCCCGAGCGACGACTCACGGCACAGCACGTGGATCGGACCCTCGCGGTTCTCGACGAGCTCGGTGATGAGGAAGCGCCCGATGAAGCCTGTGGCGCCGGTCACGAAGTAGGCCATGCGCGCACGCTACGCGCTTTTGGCCCGGCTGGGTCCCCCTGGATCTAGGAGTCGGCGCCGCCGAACATGATCTCGTCCCAGCTCGGGACGGAGGCGCGGCCGCGCTTCTTCTGCACCGGCCGGCGGTGCTTGGCGCGCTCCGCCTCCGTGTCGCGGGCGACCGCCTCGTCGGCGGTGGCGCGGATCGGCTCGTCGAGCGGTGCCGGGGCCGGCGGCTCCTCGGCCTCGGTCGGCAGCTCGAGGACCTGGTCCACGTCGTACGCAGCGCCGAGCGGGAGCGCCTCGGACGGCGCCTCGCCGCCCAGCGGCAGCTCCTCCGGGACGGCGGCCAGCCGGCGCTCGCGCACCTGCTGGAGGTCGTCGCGGGCCGGGGCGGCCGGCTCCGGGAGCACGTCGCCGACCAGCCAGCGGGCGTCGTCGTTGTCGGACAGGGCGTAGTTGCCGGGCGCGTCGTAGGTGAACCGTGCGGTGCCGCTGCGACCCTCGGTGGTGTAGGTGGCGGTCAGCACCCAGCGGCCGGTCTCGCGGCGGTAGGCGTCCCAGGCCACGGCCGCGGGGTCGGCACCGAGCGAGCGCAGGTGCGCCGCGACCGCGTCGCCGAGCACGCGGCTCTGGGTCGGGGCGCCGCCGCCCTCGCCGGGCGTGCGGCGCAGCGAGGCCTTGAGCGCACGGCCGGCCACGTGCTCGCGCTCGGCCAGCACCGGCGCGACGTAGGGCATGATCGCGTCCACGGTCGTCCCGGCGGCCTCGGCGACCGTCTCGGGGGACTCGCCGGCCCGGATGCGGGTCTGGATCTCGCGCGGACGGATGCTGCTGCTCATCTTGGTCTCCAACGGGCCGACGCGGGTGGTCTCGGTGCGCACCGCGGCGCGCAGGTCAGGCGTGATGTCGAGGGTGAACTCGGCGCCCTGGTCGTCCACCATCAGCAGGCGCCTGCGGTCGGGGGACGTCCCGGCCAGGGTGAGCCGGACCGTGTCGGGGCCCGCGGCGTCCTGCGCCGTGCCCGTCTCGTCCTGCTCGGTCACTCGTCGTCCTCGGGGATGTGCTGGGTCTGGTGCTGCCTGCTCCGGTGCCGCCGAGCCTACGCCTGCCAGCGGCCCGGATCGGGTTGCCCGCCCGGCGTGTGGGTGATCTGTCGACATTTTGTGAGCCGCGTCTCCGGTCACGACCCGCCCGCCTCGCTCACGACCAGGTCGCCTTCCCGCGGACGTACTGCCAACCGGCCGCGTCCCGGCGGAACCGGCTCACCTCGTGCAGCACCCCCGGCTGCCCGTCCAGCTCGTGGTGGGCGCGGAACTCGACCACCCCGCGCCGGTCCTCCGGGCCGCCGCCCTCGGTCGCCAGCACCTCGAGACCGGTCCAGCGGACCCCGTCGTCCAGGTCGAGGGTCTCCGGCCGGGTCGCCGGGTGCCACGTCTCGAGCAGGTACGCCGCCAGACCGACCACGAACGCGGAGTACCGCGAGCGCATCAGCTCCTCGGCGGTCGCCGGCCGGGCCGAGCCACGGTGGAACGGGCCGCAGCAGTCGTCGTACCCGCGGCCGGTGCCGCACGGGCAGGCGGCGCGGGTCATCGGCCGAGCACGCGGTCGAGGTAGGGGTTGGCGAACACCCGGTCCGGGTCGAGGCGGTCGCGCAGCGCGGTGAACTCGCCGAAGCGGGGGTAGCGCTCGGCCAGGTCGGCGGCGTCGAGCTGGTGCAGCTTGCCCCAGTGCGGCCGTCCGCCGTGCTCTCGCACCACCGACTCCATGAGCGCGAAGTAGGCGGTGTGGTCGGCGTCGCGGTGGGTGTGGAACGCGAGGTAGAACGAGTCCCGGCCCGAGGCGGTGGACAGCGCCACGTCGTCGGCCGGCGCAACCCGGATCTCGACGGGGAAGGACACCCGCAGCCCGGAGCGCTCCAGCGCGGTGCGGCACTCCCGCAGCGCGTCGAGGCCGACCTCGCGGGGCACGGCGTACTCCATCTCCCGGAAGACCACTCGCCGCTCGGTGGTGAACACCCGGTGGGCGACGTCGGTGTAGGTGCGCGGCCCGAGCAGCCGGGAGGCGAAGCGGTTCGCGGCGGGGATCGCGCGCGGCACCCGGTTGAGCAGTGCGGTCTGGGCGCCGAAGACGGTGTTGGCGAGCAGGTCGTCGTCGAGCCACGCCCGCCAGCCGGGCAGCGGCTCGGCGGCGTACAGGTCGGTGCCGACCCGGGTGTTGCGCTTGGTCAGCATGCGGTCGGAGTGCGGGAACCAGTACATGTCGACGTGGTCGTGCTCCGCGGTGAGGTCGTCGAACGCCGCGAGGGCGTCGTCCCACGTCATCGGGCGCTCCTCGGCGCGCAGCAGGAAGAGCGGCTCGACGGCGAAGGTGAGCGTGGTCAGCACGCCCAGCGCGCCGAGGCCGACCCGGCCCAGGTCGAACAGGTCGGCGTTCTCGTCGGCCGAGGCGCGCAGCACCTCGCCGGTGCCGGTGACCAGCTCGAGCCCGGCGACCTGGGCGGCGAGGCCGGCCGCCCGGCCGCCGGTGCCGTGGGTTCCGGTCGACACCGCCCCGGCGAGGGTCTGCTCGGCGATGTCGCCCATGTTGTGCAGGCTCAGCCCGAGCCGCTCGAGCTCGGCGTTGAGGACCTTGAGCTGGGTGCCGGCCAGTGCGGTCACGGTCATCGCGTCCCGGTCCACCGCGACGATGCCGCGCATCCGGTCGGGGCGCAGGTGCACGTCGCGCGGGGTCGCGATGCCGGTGAAGCTGTGGCCGGTGCCGGCGGCCTTGACGGTGCGGCCGGCGGCCCGCGCCGAGGTGACGACCTCGACGACCTCGGCCGCGTCGGCCGGGGTGACGGCCTGCAGGCCGCTCGCGGACTCCAGCCCGGACCAGCTACGCCAGCTGCTGCTCATGGACCGGGAGGGTAGCCGGGACCCGGGTCGCGAGCGCGCCCATCAGGGCGAGCAGGCCACCGGCGGCGCAGACGACGTACGCCGGCGAGGCGCCGTGCGCGTCGATCAGGACGCCCGCGACCGCGGCCCCGGGGGCGAGACCGGCGGCGAGGCCGGTCTGGATGAACGCCATGCCCTCGGTCAGCCGGGCGGCCGGGAGCACCTGCTCGGCGAGCGACATCGCCGCGATGAGGGTGGGGGAGATAGCCAGTCCGCCGACCAGCAGCACCACGCCCATCACCGCCAGGGACGGGACGAAGGGGAGCGGTGCCATCGCGACCAGCATCCCCAGGGCGCCGTACCTCAGCCGGACCAGCGGCCCGCGCCGCCAGGTGATCGCCCCGGAGACGACGCCGGCGACCAGGCTGCCGAACGCCCAGATCGCGAGCAGGAAGCCGGCCGCGGCCTTGTTGCCCTCCTCCTCGGCGAACGCCACGGTGACCACCTCGGCAGCGCCGAAGAGGACGCCGAGCGCCGCCGAGACGACGGTCAGCGGCGCGATCGCCGACCACGGGATCGGCGGGCGGGCGCCCGTGTCCTCCACGCGGGCGTGGACCGGCGGCTCGGTGCCGCGCTGGGCGGCGAAGGCGAAGGTGCCGACGGTGCCCGCCACGAGGGCAGCCGTCAGCCCGGCGACGGGGTGCACGCCGGTGGCGAGCATCGTCACCGCGACCGGGCCGACGAGGAAGACGGTCTCGTCGGCGACCGCCTCGAAGGAGAACGCCGTGTGCAGCCGGTCGGGGCGCTCCGCCAGGGTGTGCGACCAGCGGGCCCGCACGCAGGTGCCGACCGAGGGGAGCGAGGCACCCGCCACGGCCGCGAGCAGGTAGGKCGACCAGCGCGGCCAGTCCCACTCCAGGGAGCCCATCGCGAGCGCCAGCCCGACGCCCCAGACCGTGATGACCACCGACAGCACCCGGCCCTGGCCGAGCCGGTCGATCAGCCGGCCCTGCGGGATCGCGAACAGCGCGTTGGCGATCAGCGCCACCGCCGAGACGGAGCCGGCGAAGCCGTAGGAACCGGTCTCGTGCTCGGCCAGCAGGACGATCCCGAGGCCGACCATCGAGATCGGCAGGCGCGCCACGAGGCCGGTCAGGCTGAAGGCTGCGGTGGCGGGGCTGAAGATCTGGCGATAGGTCTGCAACATGGGGCTTTCATCTTCCTCCCTACGATGGGCCCGTGCCGAATCCGGATCCGTACGACGCCCTGCTGCTGCTCTCCTTCGGAGGCCCCGAGAAGCCGGACGACGTCGTCCCCTTCCTCGAGAACGTCACCCGCGGCCGCGGGATCCCGCGCGAGCGGCTCGAGGAGGTCGGCCAGCACTACTTCCTCTTCGGTGGCAAGTCGCCGATCAACGACCAGAACCGTGCGCTGATCACGGCCCTCGAGGCCGACCTGGCCGAGCAGGGGATCGACCTGCCGCTGTACTGGGGCAACCGCAACTGGGACCCCTACCTCACCGACACGGTCGCGCAGATGGCCGCCGACGGTCACCAGCGGGTGCTGTGCATCGCCACGTCGGCGTACTCCTCGTGGTCGAGCTGCCGGCAGTACTGGGACAACATCGAGGACGCCGTCGCCGCGCTCCCCGAGGGCGTCGTCGCGCCGCGCATCGACAAGGTCCGCGCCTACTTCAACCACCCGGGGTTCGTCGAGGCCAACAAGGACGGCATCCTCGCCGCCCTCGCCGACCTGCCGGACGACCAGCGCGACGCTGCGCGCCTGGTCTTCGTGACCCACTCGATCCCCGACACGATGGCCGCCAGCAGCGGACCCGAGGGCGGGGCCTACGTCGCCCAGCACCTCGACGTCGCCGCGACCCTGGCCGCCGAGGTCGCGACCGCGACCGGCGTCGAGCGGGTGCACGAGCTCGTCTACTGCTCCCGCTCCGGCGCCCCGCACGTCCCGTGGCTGGAGCCGGACGTCAACGACCGCCTCGAGGAGCTCGCCGCCGAGGGCGTCACCGCCGTCGTCCTCGTCCCCGTCGGCTTCGTCTCCGACCACATGGAGGTCGTCTACGACCTCGACACCGAGGCCCTCGCCACCGCCGAGCGGCTCGGCATCGCTGCGCGGCGCGCCCCGTCCGCCGGGGTGCACCCCGCGTTCGTCGCCGCGCTGCGCGACCTGGTGCTCGAGCGGGCTGCCGTCGAACGCGGTGAGGACGTCGTCCGCCCGGCCGCCGGCGCGCGCGGGCCCTCCCACGACCGCTGCCCGGCCGGCTGCTGCCTGGGCGAGCGCACCCGGGCATGAGCACCGGCCAGCACGCGGAGCCGGCCGAGCTGCTCGACCTCGCGCTGGCCGTTGCCCGGGAGGCAGCGCAGCTGGTGCGCGAGCAGGCTGCCGGCGTCGTCGAGGTGGCCGACACCAAGTCGAGCGACGTCGACGTGGTCACCGCGGCCGACCGCGCCTCGGAGGAGCTGATCCGGGCCCGGATCCTCGCCGCCCGCCCGGACGACTCCTTCCTCGGCGAGGAGGGGGACGACGTGGTCGGCACCTCCGGCGTGCGCTGGGTCGTCGACCCGATCGACGGCACCGTCAACTTCCTCTACGGCATCCCCGCCTACGCCGTCTCCGTCGCCGCCGAGGTCGACGGCGAGGTCGTCGCCGGCGTCGTCGTCGACGTCGCGCACGACGACGTCTACGCCGCCACCGCCGGGGGACCGGCCACCCGCAACGGGACCCCGCTCGCCGTCCGCGGCCCCGCGCCGCTGGCCCAGCGGCTCGTCGCCACCGGCTTCAGCTACTCCGCCGAGCAGCGCGCCGTCCAGGCCGCCGGCGTCGCGCGGCTGCTGCCCCTCGTGCGTGACATCCGTCGCTTCGGCTCCTGCGCCCTCGACCTGTGCCACCTGGCCGCCGGCAGCGTCGACGGGTACGTCGAGGAGGGCGTCAACCTGTGGGACCACGCCGCCGCCGGGCTCGTCGCCCGGCAGGCAGGTGCCCGCGTCGAGCTGGCCCCCGGGGCCGGCGGCCGGACCGCCGTCGTGGCCGCCCCCGAGCACGGCTTCGACGAGCTCAGGAGGGCCGTCGTGGAAGCCGGCCTGGTCCGGGAATAGGACCGCACCCGGCGACGTTCTGGCGACTCGCACCAACCCGGGTGTCGCTCAGGGACTCCCATGGTGCACAATCTGCCGCGCCGTCCCGCACACCACCCAGGTGCGGAAGGCGGCTCGTTGAGGGGAGAGGACACGTCATGGCGACTGACTACGACGCACCACGCAAGAACGAGGACGAGCAGTCCGAGGAGAGCATCGAAGAGCTCAAGGCGCGCCGCCACGACAAGAACTCGGGCAAGGTCGACGAGGACGAGGCGGAGGCCGCCGAGTCCTTCGAGCTGCCCGGCGCGGACCTCTCCCACGAGGAGCTCGCGGTCGAGGTGAAGCCCAAGCAGGAGGACGAGTTCACCTGCATGAGCTGCTTCCTGGTCCACCACCGCAGCCAGCTGGCTGACGCCGACGCGATGATCTGCCGCGACTGCGCGTAGTTGATCGGTCCGAGCGTGTCGCTCGTTCCTCGCGCCACGCTGCCGGACGCGCGGTCGGCTTCCGCAGGTCCCGCCTCCGCCTGCTAGCGGTCCGTCAGGCCTTGTCCTTGCGCAGCGGCGGGGGCAGCTGGCCGGTCGAGCGCACGTAGTAGCTGGCCGCCCGGCGCTGGGCCAGCATCCGGGCCAGCGCCACGAACGTGCCGCTCACGGCCGCCCAGGCCACGGCCTCCCAGACGTCGACGTCGGGGTCCGCGGGGTTCGCGGGCGGCTGCTTGCCGGTCGCGGCCTTCCAGCCGCCGTCGAGCACCTTCTTCGCCACGGCGGCCGAGCCGAGTGCGGCGACGAGGGAGAAGACCGACCACGCCTTGGAGCTGTCCTGTGCCATGCGGCCGAGCCTATCGGCCTGCCGGTCAGGACCTACGCGTGCTCGGTGCGCGCCGCGTTGAGCGCGTCGGCGAGCGCCTGCGGGTGGCGCGAGCTCACCAGCCAGTACGGCGTCGGGTCGGCCGGGTCGAGGACCTCGACCTTGACCGCCTGCTTCAGGTAGGGCCGCAGCACCAGGAACGCCCGGGCGTCGGCGCCCGGCCCGGACACGAAGCGGGTCGCCTCCTCGTCCAGCGCCTCGGCGGAGCCCAGGTGGACGACCTCGATGCGGGCGCGGCCGGCGCGGAACCAGCCGTCGGCGACCMCGAGCCGCGCGTCGCCGTACGAGCGCAGGAAGAGCGCGAGCAGCCCCAGCAGCACCCCGGTCACGAGCCAGGGGAGGACCGGCGCGGTCGCGTCGAGCGCGACGACCATGGCCAGCCAGAAGGTGGCGATGAACATGGTGCCCTGGGCCCACCACCGCAGGGGGACGCGGAGGCGCTCGTGGTAGGCCGTCGCGCGCGATGTCACGACGAGGATGATCCCATCCGCACCCGAGCGCGCGTGCGCGAGGGTGTCCTAGGGTCTCCCCGTGCCGCACGACCTCGAGATCGCCGTCAAGCAGCTGGACCCCGACCTGCCCCTGCCGTCGTACGCCCACCCGGGCGACGCGGGGGCCGACCTGGTCACCACCGTCGACGTCACCCTGGCCCCCGGTGAGCGGGCGCTGGTGCCCACCGGCATCGCCGTCGCGCTGCCCGACGGGTACGTCGCGCTGGTGCACCCGCGCTCCGGGCTGGCCGCCCGGCACGGCCTGTCCATCGTGAACACCCCGGGGACGATCGACGCGGGCTACCGTGGGGAGATCAAGGTGCTGCTCATCAACCACGACCCGTCCGAGGCGATCGTGCTGCGGCGCGGCGACCGGATCGCCCAGCTGGTGGTCCAGCGGTTCGAACGAGCCTCGTTCGTCGCGGTCGACGCCCTTCCGGACAGCGTGCGTGGTGGTGGCGGCTACGGTTCTACCGGCGGGTTCGGTGGAGCCTGACGGACAGGCTCTCGAGAGCCCGAGGAGGAGTACAACGTGAGGTTGCGGCGCAAGGGGGCCGCCGCGGCGGCCGAGGCTGCCACGGACGAGTCCGTGGAGGAGACGACCGGCGAGGCCGGCACGGCCGACGACACCCCCGCCACCGGTCCGTACGACGTCGACGAGCTGCCGGACGACGGCGTGCCCCGGCTCGACCTCGGCTCCCTGCTGGTCGCCCCGCTGGCCGACCGCGACCTGCGGGTCCAGGTCGACGAGAAGTCCGGCGAGGTGCGGGCCGTGCTGCTGGCCAGCGACGCCGGCGCGCTCGAGCTGCGTGCCTTCGCCGCCCCGCGCAACGGCGACCTGTGGAGCGACATCCGCCCGCAGATCGCCGCCGACGCCGCCCGACGTGGCGGCACCGCCACCGAGCGCGAGGGCCGCTTCGGCACCGAGCTGGTGTGCGAGGTGCGGATGACCCGCGCCGACGGCCAGGTCGGCACCCAGACCTCCCGCGTGATCGGGGTCAACGGCTCCCGCTGGCTGCTGCGCGCCACCTTCCTCGGCGAGCCCGCCCGCGAGCCGGAGAAGGCCCAGGAGTGGGAGGACGCGATCGCCCGGCTCGCCGTACGCCGCGGCACGCACGCGATGCCGGTCGGCGAGCAGCTCCCGCTGTCCCTGCCCGACGGCGCGCAGCCGAAGGCCGTCCCGGCGAGCTGACTCCGATGGGCACCAAGAGCCGCCTGCGGCGCACGATCAGCCGGTGGGCCAGCAGCGACGAGGCCGACGTCCGTGAGCTCCGCAAGGAGTTCACCATCGAGGGCGTCGTCTCGATCGCCGACGCCCCCGAGCGGACCCCGGTCCGCCTGCGCGGCACCCTGCGCACCGTCACCCTGCGCCCGCGCGGCGGCGTGCCCGCCCTCGAGGCCGAGCTGTACGACGGCACCGGCACCGTCACCGTGATCTGGCTCGGGCGCCGGCGGATCGCCGGCATCGGACCCGGCCGGGCCATCGAGGTCCGCGGCCGGGTCGGCACCCAGGACGCCGTCCGGGTCCTCTACAACCCGCGGTACGAGCTCCTGTGAGCGGCACCGAGCGCACCGGCGAGGACCACCCCGACCACGAGCACACGCTCTCGGCCGAGGCCGGCAAGAAGATCGGCGTCGACACCGTCGAGGCGCTGGTGCGCCACCAGCTCGCCGCCGCCCTCGGCGGCCGCCGCGGGATGGTCGAGGCGGCCGTGCCCGGCCTCGTCTTCACCGCCATCTGGCTGCCCACTGACAACCTGCGCTGGGCGCTCATCGCCAGCCTCGGGGTCGCGGGCGTCGCGCTGCTGCTCCGGYKGGTGCAGCGCAGCACCATCCAGTACGTCTTCAACGCGATCTTCGGCATCGGCATCGGCTGGGTCTTCGTGCAGTGGGCCGACAGCGCCGGTGCGACCGAGGACGAGAAGAAGCTCGCCTTCTTCCTGCCCGGCATCCTGATCAGCCTCGCCTACACCGTCGTCCTCGGCGGGTCCTGCCTCGTGGGCTGGCCGGCGCTGGGCTTCATGCTCGGCGCGGTCGCCGAGGACCCCGTCGGCTGGCACGACAACCCGCAGGTGGTCCGGCTGTGCAGCCGGCTCACCTGGGTGATGCTCGCCCCCGGCGCGATCGGGGTGCTACTCCAGGGCCCGGTCTGGCTGATGGGGGACCGGGGCGTGATCGGCACCGACCTCGCCGTCGTCCTCATCTTCAGCCTGCGGACCGTGCTGGGGTGGATCCTGCGGATCGCCTCGTGGTCGTTGATGATCTGGCTGCTCGCCCGCAACGCGACCCCGCTCGAGGCGGAGCCGGAGGCGGCCTGAGCCGCGCCGTGCCCGCCGTTACTTCTCGGGGTGGGCGGAGGGCGCGAGCAGCCGCTCGAGCTCGTCCTCGGCCTCGGCCGGGACGACGAACAACAGCTCGTCACCGGCCTCGACCGGCTGCTCGGGCGTGGGCACGTAGACCTGGCTGTCGCGCAGGATGGTGACCAGCGCGCAGTTCTCCGGCAGCGGGATCAGGCCCGACGCCTTGCCGACGTACGGCGAGTCCGCGGGCAGGGTCATCTCGACCAGGTTGGCGTTGCCCTGGCGGAAGGTGAACAGCCGGACCAGGTCACCGACGGTCACCGCCTCCTCGACCAGCGCCGACATGATGCGCGGCGTCGACACGTTGACGTCGACGCCCCACGCCTCGGTGAACAGCCACTCGTTGTTCGGGTGGTTGACCCGGCCGACGGTGCGCGGCACGCCGAACTCGGTCTTGGCGAGCAGCGCGGTCACCAGGTTCGCCTTGTCGTCACCGGTCGCGGCGATGACCACGTCGCACTTGTCGAGGCGCGCCTCCTCCAGCGAGGAAAGCTCGCAGGAGTCGGCCAGCAGCCACTCCGCGTCCGGGACCCGCTCGGGTCGGATCGAGGCGGGCGACTTGTCGATCAGCAGGACCTCGTGGCCGTTCTCGATCAGCTCGCTCGCGATCGAACGACCCACGGCTCCGGCTCCGGCGATGGCGACACGCATCGGGTGGTCTCCTCGGTCTTGCTCGGGTCAGTCGGCCTGCTCGGGGCCACGCCCGAGGACCTCGTAGGTCAGCTCCGCGGTCTCCTCGCGGGTCACCAGGTGGAGCATGTCGCCCTCCTGGATCACGCTGTCGCGGTCGGGCAGGATGCCCTCGCCCAACCGGTCGATCCACGCGACCCGGCAACGGCCCTGCTCCTGGAGGCGGCCGACGCGCGCGCCGATCCAGCTCTCCGGGGAGGGGATGTGGTCGACCCGGATCGTGCCTGACGGGTCCCGGAAGTCCGGCTCGGCACCGGCCGGCAGGATCCGGCGCAGCACCTGGTCGGCCGTCCACTTCACCGTCGCGACCGTGGTGATGCCCAGCCGCTGGTAGACCTCGGCACGGCCGGGGTCGTAGATACGTGCCACGACCTGCTGGATCCCGAAGGTCTCCCGGGCCACCCGGGCGGCGATGATGTTGGAGTTGTCGCCGCTGGAGACCGCCGCGAACGCGTCCGCACGCTGGATGCCCGCCTTCTCCAGCACCTCCTGGTCGAAGCCGATGCCGGGGATCTTGTCGCCGTTGAAGCCCGGACCGAGGCGCCGGAAGGCGTCTGGCTCGCTGTCGATGATCGACACGGTGTGGTTGCGGTCCTCGAGGCTGCGCGCCAGGGTCGAGCCGACCCGGCCGCATCCCATGATCACGACGTGCACGCGAGAACGCTAACGCACCGGCGTTCACGGGCGCGGGCGCCGCATGCCCTACCGTTGCGCACGTGGGTGTCGGTGACGTCTCGAAGCGGATCCTGCTCGGGCGCAAGCTCCGCAGCGCACAGCTGGGGGAGACGCTGCTCCCCAAGCGGATCGCGCTGCCGGTGTTCGCGAGCGACGCCCTGTCCTCGGTGGCGTACGCGCCCGACGAGGTCTTCATCATGCTGGCCATCGCCGGCGCTGCGCAGTACGTGTGGTCGTGGAAGGTCGGCATCGCCGTCGTCCTGGTGATGGCGGCCGTCATCGCGTCGTACCGGCAGACCGTCCACGCCTACCCGTCCGGTGGTGGCGACTACGAGGTCGCCACGGTCAACCTCGGCCGGACCGCCGGGATGACGGTGGCGAGCGCGCTGCTCGTCGACTACGTGCTGACCGTCGCGGTGTCCATCTCCGCCGGCGCCAACTACGCCGCCTCGGCGATCCCGTCGTTCCAGCACCACGAGGCGACCGTGGCGGTGGTGATGGTGCTGCTGCTGGTGGCGATCAACCTCCGGGGCATCCGGGAGTCGGGATCCTTCTTCGCGGTGCCGACGTACCTCTTCATGTTCGCGATCCTCGGCATGTGCGCCTGGGGCTTCCTGGAGATGGGCACCGGCACGTTGCCGATGGCGGAGAGCGCCAGCCTCGAGATCACGCCGAAGGAGGGCTGGGAGGAGCCGCTGACCACGTTCGGCCTCATCATCCTGCTCGCCCGCGCGTTCTCGTCCGGCTGCGCCGCCCTCACCGGGGTCGAGGCGATCTCCAACGGGGTCCCGGCGTTCCGGCGGCCGAAGAGCCGCAACGCCGCCACCACGCTGCTGATGCTCGGGATGATCGCGGCGACGATGATGATGAGCGTCATCGTGCTCGCCAAGCAGATGGGCGTGAGGTACGTCGACCCGCACGAGCTCGAGCGGCTGACCCGCGACGGCGTCCCGCTGCCCGAGGGCTACGACCAGCACGCGATCATCGCGCAGATCGCCGACGCGGTCTTCCACGACTTCAGCCCCGGCTTCTACTTCGTCGTGGTCGTCACCGGCGTGATCCTCGTCCTGGCCGCCAACACCGCCTTCAACGGCTTCCCGGTGCTCGGCTCGATCCTCGCCAAGGACGGCCTCGCGCCGCGCGCCCTCGGCGCCCGGGGTGACCGGCTCGCCTACAGCAACGGCATCGTCTTCCTCGCCGCGATGGCGATCGTGCTGATCCTCGCCTTCGACGCCGAGACGACGAAGCTGATCCAGCTCTACATCGTCGGCGTCTTCGTCTCGTTCAACCTCAGCCAGCTCGGCATGATCCGCCACTGGAGCCGGCACCTCGCGACCGAGCGCGACCCGGCCGAGCGGCGCCGGATGATCCGCTCGCGCGCCATCAACGCCGTCGGGCTGTCCCTGACCGCAGTCGTCCTCGTCGTCGTGCTGCTGACGAAGTTCCTCGCGGGCGCGTGGATCACCGTGCTCGCCATGGCGTTCTTCTTCGCCGTGATGCGCGCGATCAAGGGCCACTACGACCACGTCGAGCGCGAGCTCGCCGCCGACGAGACCGACAAGGCACTGCCGACCCGGGTGCACGCGATCGTGCTGGTCTCCAAGCTGCACAAGCCGACCCTGCGGGCGCTGGCGTTCGCCAAGGCGACCCGGCCGAACGCGCTCGAGGGCGTCTACGTCTCCGTCGACGAGCGGGAGACCGCACGACTGATGGAGGAGTGGGACGACCGCAACACCGGCGTCCCGCTCAAGGTGCTCCACTCGCCGTACCGCGAGGTGGTGCGGCCGATCGTCGAGTACGCCACGGCGATCCGGCAGGCCAACCCGCGCGGCGTGGTCGCCGTCTACATCCCCGAGTACGTCGTGGGCCGCTGGTGGGAGCAGCTGCTGCACAACCAGACCGCGCTGCGCCTCAAGGGCCGGCTGCTGTTCACCCCCGGCGTCATGGTCACCTCGGTGCCCTACCAGCTGCGCTCGTCGGAGATCGCGGCCGAGCGCGAGGCCCGCGAGGAGCACCGGGTGCGTCCCGGTGACCTGCGCCGGGGCCGGGTCGACGAGCGGCGCGACCGCCAGGTGCCACGGTGAGCCGCCCGCAGCGCCGTCCCGCTCGCCGGGGGCGGCCCGGTGGACCGCGCGCCCGCCAGGCCCGGGGAGCCTCCGTCGTCGGTCGCCGCTTCGAGGCCGAGGTCGGCCCGGTCGCCCACGGCGGCCACTTCGTCGCCCGCGTGCCCACCGGTGACGGCGACGAGCAACGCGTCGTCTTCGTCCGCCACGCGTTGCCGGGGGAGCGGGTGCTCCTGGAGGTCACCGAGGGCACCGAGGGCGACCGGTTCTGGCGCGCCGACGCCGTCGAGCTGCTCGGTGACCCCTCGCCCGACCGGGTCACCCCGCCCTGCCCGTACGCCGGCCCCGGACTCTGCGGCGGCTGCGACTTCCAGCACGTCGACCTCGGTGCCCAGCGCCGGCTGAAGGCCGACGTGGTCCGCGAGCAGCTGCGCCGCGTCGCCCGCCTCGACGTGGACGTCGCCGTCGAGCCGGTCCCCGGCGACGAGGCCGGCCTGCGCTGGCGCACGCGGCAGCGCTACGTCGAGCTGCCGGGCGGCGGGCGCGGCATGCGCAAGCACCGCTCCCACGACGTCGTCCCCGTCGACGAGTGCCTGCTCGAGGCGCCGACCGGTCCGTCGTACGCCGTGGCGGGGCGGGCCTTCGAGGTCGCCGACGGCGGCTTCTGGCAGGTCCACCCCGGCGCCCCGGGCGCCCTGGTCGACGCCGTCCTCGCCGCGGTCGACCCGCAGCCGGGGGAGTCCGTGCTCGACCTCTTCGCCGGCGTCGGCCTGTTCAGCCGCTTCCTGCTCGACGCCGTCGGCCCCACCGGCCGGGTGGCCGCCGTCGAGGGCGATCGCGCCGCCTCCGCGCTCTCCGAGCGCAACTGCCCCGGCGTCGTCGCCCGCGCCGGCGACGTGGCCACCGTGCTCGCCGGTGGCCTGCCGCCGGAGTGGGACCGCGTCGACCTCGTCGTCCTCGACCCGCCCCGGGTCGGCGCCCGCCGCGAGGTCGTGGAGCAGGTCGTCGCCCGCCGGCCCCGGGCCGTGGCCCACGTCGCCTGCGACCCCGCTGCGCTGGCCCGCGACGTCGCCCTCTTCGCCGAGCACGGCTACCGACTGGTCACGCTGCGCGCCTTCGACCTCTTCCCGATGACGCACCACGTCGAATGCGTTGCGTTGCTGGAGCCTGCGGACGTCTGCGCCCGGCCGCGCTGAACGATCGTGCAACAGGCCCGACAGCGGGCCGTCGTGCCGGCGCGGTATCGTCACGATCAGCCAGTCGTACTCCCACGTGGAGTCAGGGAATCCGGTGAGAATCCGGAGCTGACGCGCAGCGGTGAGGGGACGGGACGGACATGCCGGCAACGGCAGCCACTGGGGTCTGCGGATCCTGGGAAGGCGTCCGCGCCCGGTTGATCCAAGTCCGAAGACCTGCTGGCCCTGACGACAACCGTCGTCGGGTCATGGTGGGTCCCGCGTACGGACCCGGACTCGAAACATGGTGATCTCCGGTGACTCGTTCACGGCCCGACCGTTGCCCCGGCGCTCTGCGCCCCTGGTCCGCTGATGACGGACTCCTGGTCCGGTTGCGACTCCCCGGCGGCAACGTCAGTGCGGACGCGTTGCTGGCCCTGCTCGACGTGGCCGAGCGTCATGGCGATGGACACGTGCACGTGACCACGCGGACCAACCTGCAGGTGAGGGCCCTTCCTGCGGTGCCCGGCACCCACCGCCTGACCGACACGGTGCTCGCGGCCGTCGAGGAGACCGGCCTGCTGCCCAGCCGTACGCACGACCTGGCGCGCAACGTCATGGCGTCGCCCCAGACCGGGCTGGCCGGCGGGCGTGCAGACCTGCGCCCCGTGGTAGGTGCGCTGGACGCTGCGCTGCTGGCCGCACCTGCCCTCGGTGCACTCCCCGGGCGGTTCCTGTTCGTGCTCGACGACGGGCGCGGCGACCTGCTCGACCGCACCTGCGACCTCGGACTGGTCGCGCTCGGCCCCGACGAGGCGCAGCTGCGGATCGGCACCGGCTGGGGTCCGGTCGTCCCGCTCGACGGCGTCGAGGAGCGGCTGGTCCACCTGGCTCTGCGTTTCCTCGAGGTGCGCGGCGAGGGGCCGGGGGCTGCGTGGCACGTCCACGAGCTGGCGTCGCAGCTGGTCGAGCCCGTTCCTGCGTCGGCGCAGCTGCCGGACCGGTCGCCCCCGCTGCCGTACGGCTCCGTCCCCGGCGGGGAGCACGTCCCCGTGCCGGAGGACGGCCTCGACCGCCCCGCCGTGGAGCGCCTGTGCGCCGCGGCGCCCGAACTCGTCGTCACCCCCTGGCGTGGCGTTCTCGTCCCCGAGGAGTCCTCATGAACAACCTGTCCACGTTCCAGCCTCGTCGTCCGGGGCGCCACTACCCGTACATCGACCGGGGTGCGGCGATCTACGTCGACTCGTTCGCCACGATCCGTCGCGAGGCCGACCTGTCGCGGGTGCCGGGGAGCGCAGAGAAGCTGGCGGTGCGGATGATCCACGGCAGCGGCCAGGTCGACCTGGTCGACGACCTCGTGATCCACCCGGATCTCGTCCCGGCGGCCCGCGCAGCCCTCGAGGCGGGAGCGCCGATGCTGTGCGACGCCACGATGGTGGTGAAGGGCGTGACGCGCAGTCGGCTTCCGGCCGACAACGAGGTGCTCTGCACCCTCAACGACCCGGAAGTTCCTGACCTCGCGGAACGCTGGGGCACCACCCGCACCGCCGCGGCCGTGTCGCTGTGGGAGCCCCGCCTGGAGGGGGCGGTGGTTGCCATCGGCAACGCCCCCACGGCGCTCTTCCACCTGCTCGAGATGCTCATCGACGGGGCCCCGCGCCCCGCGGCGATCGTCGGCTGCCCGGTGGGGTTCATCGGGGCGGCCGAGTCGAAGCAGGCCCTGGAGGACCTGCGTTCCGAGCACGGCATCGACATCCCGTTCGTCACGGTGCGTGGCCGTCGCGGTGGTTCCGCGATGACGTCGTCGGCCCTCAACGCACTGGCCCAGGAGCAGGAATGAGCACCCCCACCGTCGTCACCGGCCGATTCTCGGGGGTCGGTGTCGGCCCGGGCGACCCGGAGCTGATCACCCGCAAGGCCGCGCGTCTGATCGAGAACGCCGACGTCATCGCCTACCACGCTGCGCGCGGCAAGCTGTCGAACGCGCGACGCATCGCAGCCGAGCTCTTCCCCGCCGGCGTGGTCGAGGAGGAGCTGACCTATCCGGTCACCACGGGCACCACCGACCACCCGGGTGGGTACGCGGGGGTGCTGGCCGAGTTCTACGAGGAGTCGGCGCAGCGTCTGGCTGACCACCTTGCGGCTGGACGTGACGTGGTGCTGCTCTCGGAGGGCGACCCGCTCTTCTACGGGTCGTACATGTACATGCACGACCGCCTCGCCGACCGGTTCCCGACCGAGATCGTGCCCGGCGTCCCGGCCTTCCTGGCGGCCACAGCCGCGACCGGGAGTCCACTGGTCCGTCAGACCGACGTCCTCACCGTGTTGCCCGGCACCCTGCCCGAGCCCGAGCTCGCGCGGCGGCTGGCCGACACCGACGGCGCGATCATCATGAAGCTGGGCCGCACCTTCCCCGCCGTACGCAGGGCGCTCGCCGCGGCGGGTCGCCTCGACCACGCGCTGTACGTGGAGCGCACCTCGATGCCTGAGGAGCGGTGGATCCCGGTGTGCGAGGTCGACGAGGCGTCGGTGCCGTACTTCTCGCTGATCGTGGTGACGGGCGACAGCCTCAACGGGCGCCGTTCCCGTGAGACGAACGAACCGGCCCCCGTCGAGTCGCCGGTCGAGACGCTTGAGTCGGCGGAGTTGCTGGTGGTGGGTCTGGGCCCGGGGCCGGACAGTTGGCTGACGCCGGAGGTGAGCGCGGCGCTCGCCGAGGTCGATCACGTCGTGGGGTACGCGCCGTACGTGAACCGGGTGCCTCAGCGTGAGGGGCTCACCCGCCACGCCTCGGGCAACACGGTAGAGGTGGACCGGGCCGCGTTCGCCCTGGATCTGGCGAGGCGCGGCGAGAAGGTGGCGGTGGTGTCCGGTGGTGACGCCGGTGTCTTCGGCATGGCCGCTGCCGTCTTCGAGGCGGCCGAGGACCCCGCGTACGCCAAGGTCCCCGTCCGGGTGCTCCCGGGCGTGAGCGCAGTGCAGGCCGTGGCCGCCCGGGCTGGCGCCCCTGTGGGCGCCGACTTCGCGGTGATGAGCCTCTCGGACCGCCTCAAGCCGTGGGAAGTCGTCGAGAAGCGGCTCCGGGCCGTCGCCGAGGCGGACCTCGTCCTTGCGATCTACAACCCGGCGTCGCGCAGCCGTACCGAGCAGGTCGCCACGGCCAAACAGGTGCTGCTGGAGCACAAGAGCCCGGAGACGGTCGTCGTGGTGGGGCGCGACGTCGGACGTGCCGAGGAGGCACTCACGGTGACGACCCTGCGCGAGCTCGATCCCACCACCATCGACATGAAGTGCCTGCTGATCGTGGGCGCCTCATCGACTCGCGTCTCCTCGGCGGGCGTCTGGACGCCGAGGTTCGTGCGATGACCGTCCACTTCGTCGGAGCCGGCCCCGGAGCTGCCGATCTGTTGACCGTACGGGCGACGCGGCTGCTCGCGGAGGCGGACGTCGTGCTCTACCCGGGGGCCTACCTGGACCCCAGGGTGCTTGTCCACTGCGGCCCGCAAACAACGTTGGTCGACACCCAGGACCTGGACCTCGACCAGATCACCGCGCACCTCGTCGACGGCTTCAACGCTGGCCGCCAGGTCGTGCGCCTCACCTCCGGCGACCCGTCGCTGTACTCCGCCCTGCACGAGCAGACGAGCCGGCTGGACGCTGCCGGGGTCACCTGGCGGGTCACGCCCGGCGTCCCCGCGTACGCGGCGGCGGCCGCCCGGGTGGGCAGCGAGCTGACGGTGCCGCTGGTGGCGCAGTCGGTGGTGCTGACCCGGACGCAGGCAAGGTCCACCCCAATGGGAGATGGGGAGTCGCTGGCCCAGTTCGCCGCCACCGGTGCAACCCTGGTGCTGCACCTGGCGATCACCCGGACCCGGGCGCTGATGGCCGAGCTCGAACCGGTCGTCGGGGGAGACTGCCCGGTAGTGATCGTGTACCGGGCCAGCCAGCCGGAGGAGCTGGTGCTGCGCGGAACCGTCGACACCATTGCCGATCAGGTGGAGGCGGCCGGGCTGCGTCAGGCGGCTGTCATCCTCATCGGACACGCGCTGGCTGAGGCGCCTGCCCGCGCAGGAGGGGAGTCGTACCTGTACAGCCGCGAGCGGGACAGGCTGACGAAGCGACCCTCGTAGAACATGGTCGTTGCGTGACGCCTCCCTACGGGTTCAGAGGCGCAGGCTCCACTGCGTCACGGTCCGCAGGGGCGTCCAGCCGGTGAACGTGCCGACGGGGTGCGTCGTCTCGACCGCGAGGCGGGTGAGCTCGCCGCCGTGCGTCCGGTAGGCCTCGGCGAGGAGTGACTCCGTCTCGAGCGTCACACCGTGCACGACGAGGCGTCCGCCCGGACGCAGCGCAGCCAGGCACGCGTCGAGGACGCCGGGGTGCGTGGCTCCGCCGCCGATGAAGATCGCGTGCGGAGGCTCGAGACCTGCGAGCGCGTCAGGGGCGCGACCCTCCACCACACGGAGGTCGGGCACGCCGAGACGCGTCGCGTTGCGTGCCACTCGGGCGGCGCGCACGGGATCTGCCTCCACCGCGGTCGTGCGGCAGGTGGGGTGGGCGCGCATCCACTCGATGCCGATCGAGCCGGCACCTGCGCCGACGTCCCACAGGTGCTGACCGGGCGCGGGGGAGAGACGGGCCAGGGCCGAGGCCCGAAGGTCGCGCTTGGTGAGCTGCCCGTCGTTCTCGAAGGCTTCGTCGGGCAAGCCGGCCACCCACGACGAGCGCCACGCCGAGTCGCCCGCGGGGATCTCGATCGCCAGGACATGCAGCGGSGGGMSGGTGTCGGCGGCCGTCGCAGTCCACTCCTGGGCGGTCTTCGTGGACCGCGACTCGGTGTCGGTCCCGAGGTTCCCGAGCAGGGTGATGACAGCGTCAGGATGGCCCGTCTCGGTCAGCAGCCGGCCCACGATCGAAGCTGAGTGCGACCCGGACGTCAGGACCAGGATCCGCCGCCCCGGAGCGACCTCGCGCAGCACCCGCGCCTCGTGTCGTCCGACCAGCGTCACGACGACTGACTCCTCGGCTGACCAGCGCATACGTGCTCGCGCCAAGGCCACGGACGAGACCGCGGGGATGACCAGGACGGCCTCGGCGCCGAGGGCGCGTACGAGTGTCGTGCCGATGCCCGAGACCATCGGGTCACCGGACGCCAGGGCCACCACCCGACGTCCGCGCAGCTCGTCGAGCAGAGCCGGCAGGGAAGGCGCGAGCGGCGAGGGCCACGGGCGTCGTTCCTGCCCCGGCACCGGGGCCACGAGGTCGAGGTGGCGTCGGCCACCGAGGACCACGTCCGCCTCCTGAAGGAGCGTCTCCGCAGCCGGCTGGAGCGACCCGTCGGCCCCCACTCCCACCACGGTCACGAGGTGTCCACGGGGAGGGGCCGTCACGTCATCCACGAGTCGGGAGGCTATCGTCAGCGCAACACGTGAGGTGCCCCCGCGCCCCAGCCATCGGAAACGGTGGGGACGAGCAACGGGGAGAATCTGGGAAGCCGGTGAGAGTCCGGCACAGGCCCGCTGCGGTGAGTCGAGCACTCCGTCAGGAGTGACTCGGCAAGTCCGAAGACCGGCCTCGCGTGAGCCAATCCATGGCCTACGAGCGGGAGCCTCAACGTGCCACTGAAGTACCCATTTTCTGCCGTCGTCGGCTGCGAGTACGACCCCACGACCGCCTCCGGTCTCGACGACATGGGCCTCGCCCTCGTGCTGAGCTCGATCAGTCCGGAGATCGGCGGCGTGCTCGTCCGCGGCGAGAAGGGCACCGCCAAGTCGACGACGGTCCGGGGGCTGGCCGAGGTGCTGCCCTGGATCGAGGTCCGCGACGGCGACCGGTTCTCCGCCGACCCGCACGACCCGGCCGCGACCTCGCCCGACCTCCTCGCCAGCTCCGGTGCGGTCGTGAGCCGTCCGGTCCGTCTGGTGGAGCTGCCGGTCGGGGCCACGGAGGACCGGGTGCTCGGCTCGCTCAACCTCGAGAAGGCGCTCACTGCCGGCGCCGTCGAGTTCGAGCCCGGGCTCCTGGCTCGCGCCCACCGCGGCGTCCTGTACGTCGACGAGGTCAACCTGCTCCACGACCACCTCGTCGACCTGCTGCTCGACGCCGCCGCCACCGGCCAGGTGACGGTCGAGCGGGACGGCGTCTCGATCGGCCACAGCGCCCGGTTCGTGCTGATCGGCACGATGAACCCGGAGGAGGGTGAGCTTCGCCCCCAGCTGCTCGACCGCTTCGGCCTCACCGTCGAGGTGGCCGCCCCACGCGATCCCGCCCTGCGCGTCGAGGTGGTGCGGCGCCGCCTCGCCTTCGACCGCGACCCCGCGGGCTTCGTCGCGCGGTACGCGGCCAGCCAGGCCGAGCTCACCCGACGGATCGCGCTGGCTCGCGAGCGCGTCGAGGAGGTCACCCTGGGGGAGGCGGCGATGCTCAAGGTCGCCGAGGTCTGCGCCGCCTTCGAGGTGGACGGCCTGCGTGCCGACATCGTCACCGCCCGAACGGCCGTGGCGCACGCCGCCTGGGCCGGCCGTCGGTTCGTCACTCGAGCAGACATTCGCGCCGCGGCCCTGCTCGCACTTCCGCACCGCCGTCGCCGCAACCCCTTCGACGCCCCCGGCCTGGACGAGAAGCTGCTCGACGAGGTCCTCGGCGACGACGAGCTCCCCGAGCCGCCGCCGGAACCGGACGGGCCCACGGACCCCACCGACGGTCCCGAGGACAGCCAGGACCCGTCCGAGGACCCCGCGTCGCCGTCCGACGGCTCCGGGGCCGACGCCGGCAGCCCCGACGAGGTCCCGACCGACGGCAGGGACGACGTGCCCGAACCGGCCGGTGCCGAGGCGGACGTCCAGGCGCCATCCGCGCCGCCGGCGCCGCACCCCCCGGGGGAGGGCAGCTCCAGCACTGTGGCGGCCGAGTCCGCGTACCGACCGCGTCTGTTCACCGTCGACGGGGTCGGCCGAGGTACGCCGGGGCGCCGTAGCCGCGCCCTTGGCGCCAGCGGCCGCCGGGTCGGCGCCACCCGAGCTGGTGGGACCGGGACGCTCCACCTGGTGGAGACCCTGCGAGCCGCGGCGGAACGCTACGCCACCGGATCGACGCGTGGGCCGGGTGGGCGCTTCGCGCTCGCGGCGGTCGACCTGCGCACCGCCGTACGCGAGGGGAGGGAGGCCAACCTCCTGTTGTTCTGCGTGGACGCGTCCGGCTCGATGGCTGCCCGGCGTCGCATGGTCCAGGTGAAGACCGCGATCCTGTCGCTGCTCACCGATGCGTACCGACGCCGGGACAAGGTGGCGATGATCAGCTTCCGCGGCACTGACGCGGACGTGACCCTGCCACCCACCGGGTCGGTCGAGGTGGCCGCAGCCCTGCTCGACGAGCTCCCGGCCGGGGGGCGCACCCCTCTGGCGGAGGGTTTGCTGACCGCGGCGGACGTCGTCCGGCGGGAGCGGCTCCGGGACGACCGACTGCGGCCGCTGCTCGTGGTCGTGACGGACGGCCGCGCCACCTCCGGGGCCGACGCCGTCGACCGCTCCCGGCTGGCGGCGGCCCACGTCGCGGCGATGCGGGTCCCCAGCGTCGTCGTCGACTGCGAAGAGGGGCCGCTGCGGCTCGGGCTCGCGCGCATTCTCTCCGGCCACCTGCAGGCCGAGCACGTCCCCATGGCCCGGGTCAGCGCGACCGGCCTCGTCGACGTCGTGAACGGGCGGGTGGCCTGATGGGCTCGCTGGCGCCCCTGCTCCCCGGCACCGTCGCGCTGGTCGGCGGTGGCCCCGGCGACGCCGGCTTGATGACGGTCGCCGGACGGTCCGCCGTCGAGCAGGCAGACGTCCTGCTGGTCGACCATCTCGCGCCGGAGGAGGCGCTGGCCTGGGCCCGACCCGACGCGCTCGTCGTGGACGTCGCGAAGCTGCCGCGCGGGGCCTTCACCCCGCAGGAACGCATCAACGACCTCCTCGTGGAGCACGCTCGACGCGGTCGCCGCGTCGTCCGTCTCAAGGGTGGCGACGGGTTCGTCTTCGGCCGCGGGATGGAGGAGGTCCTCGCCTGCACCGAGGCGGACGTCCCGGTGCGTGTCATCCCCGGCGTCACCTCGTCGGTGGCCGTCCCCGCGCTCGGCGGCATCCCCGTCACCCACCGCGGACTCGTCCAGGGCTTCAGCGTCATCTCCGGACACGTCCCGCCCGGGCACCCCTCCTCCACTCTCGACTACGGGGCCCTCGCTCGCTCCGGCACCACGCTGATCGTCCTCATGGGCGTGGCCACCCTGCCGGCGATCACCGAGGCACTGATGGAGAACGGGCTCGACCCAGCCACGCCTGCGGCGGTCATCGCACGTGGGGGCCACCCGGACCAGCAAGTGGTGAGCGGGTCCGTCGCCGACATCGCCGTCCGGGCAGCCCATGTCGAACCGCCTGCCATCACCGTCATCGGAGAGGTCGCCTCGTTCGCGGCCGCCACCGACACCCACGTTCTGGAAGAGGTCATCTGATGCCCCAGGGCCAGCCGCTCACCGTCCCTGATGACGGTCTCTCCACGCGCCAGCGCCGCAACCGCCCGCTCCTGATGGTCCACACCGGGGATGGCAAGGGGAAGTCCACCGCCGCCTTCGGGCTCTCCATCAGGGCGTGGAACCAGGGCTGGAACATAGGCGTCTTCCAGTTCGTGAAGTCCGCCAAGTGGCGCATCGGGGAGCAGACCGTCCTCGAGCGCCTCGGTCGCCTGCACGAGGAGAGTGGCGAGGGCGGACCGGTCGAGTGGCACAAGATGGGCGCGGGCTGGTCCTGGACGAAGAAGCAGGGCGACGCCGAGGACCACGCACGGACCGCAGCCGAGGGATGGCAGGAGATCAAGCGCCGTCTCGCCGCCGAGACGCACGACCTGTACGTCCTCGACGAGTTCACCTACCCGATCGCCTGGGGCTGGGTCGACCTCGACGACGTCGTCACCACCCTGCGTGACCGCCCCGGGAAGCAGCACGTCGTCATCACCGGCCGCCGCGCCGCCCCGGAGCTGATCGAGGTGGCCGATCTCGTCACCGAGATGGGCAAGATCAAGCACCCCATGGACGCGGGCCAGAAGGGCCAACGGGGAATCGAGTGGTGACGGTGCGCGACCTCGCAACATCCCAGCCGGGATCGTCGGGCCCGACCACACTGCCGCGCGTTGTGGTGGCCGCCCCGTCGACGGGCCAGGGCAAGACCACCATCTCCACCGGCCTCATGGCCGCTCTCCGGGCCCGCGGCCTGGAGGTGTCGGGCCACAAGGTCGGGCCCGACTACATCGACCCCGGTTACCACGCCTTGGCGACCGGACGCCCCGGCCGCAACCTCGACCCGCACCTGGTGGGGGAGGAGCGCATCACCCCGCTGCTGCTGCACGGCGCCCGAGGCGCCGACGTCGCGATCGTCGAAGGGGTGATGGGGCTGCACGACGGCCGGATCGGCGCCGACGGTTTCGCCTCGACGGCCCACGTCGCGAAGCTGACCCGCACCCCGGTCGTGCTGGTCGTGGACATCGCCCGGATGTCGCGCTCCGTGGGGGCCGTCGTCGCGGGCATGGCCGCCTACGACGCGGAGGTCGACGTCGTCGGCGTGATCCTCAACCGGGCCGGTTCCCCGCGCAACGTCGCCGAGGTCGAGCGAAGCCTGCGCCTGCCCGTGCTCGGCGTCGTCCCTCGTGACGACTCGATCTCCTCACCGTCACGCCACCTCGGGCTGGTCCCGGCAGGGGAGCGGCACGAGTCCGTCGAGGTGGTCGCCCGCCTCGGGGAGCAGGTGGCACGCCACGTCGACCTCGACGCCGTGCTCGAAGTCGCGCGTCGAGCCCCCGACCTCACCGACGCGGTGTGGGACCCGTTTCGCGAGGTACGCCGGGTGGAGGGCGAGTCTCCGGTCGTGGCCGTTGCTGGCGGACGAGCGTTCACCTTCGCGTACGCCGAGACGGAGGAGCTGCTGCGGGCAGCCGGCTGCACCGTCGTCCCGTTCGACCCCCTGCGTGACCGCTCGCTCCCCGAGGGGACCAGGGCTTTGCTGCTCGGCGGCGGGTTCCCCGAGGTGCACGTTCAGCAGCTGGCCCGGAACCGGGCCCTGCTCGACCAGGTGCGCGACGCCGTGCGGGGCGCTCTCCCGACGGTCGCCGAGTGCGCCGGACTGCTCTACCTCCTGGACGACCTGGACGGGTCCACGATGGCCGGTGTCATCGGGACCGGTGCCGCCATGTCGAAGCGCCTGACCCTGCGTTACCCGGCGGCAGTCGCTGCCGGCGACAACCTGCTCACGCGGGCCGGCGAGCGGGTGCACGGCCACGAGTTCCACCGCACCACCCTGACCGCCCCCACCCGGGGGTGGGCGCCCGCCTGGGAGGTCGACGGCGAGCTCATCGGCGTCGCCACCCCCACCCTCCATGCCTCCTACCTCCACACCCACTGGGCCGGGCACCCGGTGATGGCCGAGCGGCTGGCGCACGCGGCGTCCAGGGCAACGCCGGTCGTGGCTCCCGCCCCCCAGGCCGCGGCCGTGCCTCGCCCGAGGTCGGACGACGCCGTCGTTGATCCGCTGCTCCACCACGGGGATGTCGAGACCGGACGTGGACTGCTCGACTTTGCGGTGAACGTCCATCCCGAGCCTCGGCCCTCGTGGCTCGAGGCGGCGTTGCGGGACGGCCTCGAGCACTCGACCAAGTACCCGGACGTGACCCCGGCCCGCGAGGCCATCGCGGACCTGCATCACCGACGCGCCGACGAGGTTCTCGTGACTGCCGGCGCGGCCGAGGCGTTCGAGCTGATCGCCCGGTGGAAGCAGTGGCGGCACCCCGTCGTGGTGCACCCCCAGTTCACCGAGCCCCACGCCGCGCTCGAGCGCGCAGGTCACCAGGTGACCGTCGTCAGCTGCCGCCCCGAGGACGCCTTCCGTCTCGACGCCTCGGCCGTCCCCGAGACCGCCGACCTGGTGTTCGTGGGCAACCCGACCAACCCCACGGGGGTCCTGCACCCGGCCGAGGAGATCCTCAAGCTGCGCCGGCCCAAGCGCGTCGTCGTCGTGGACGAGGCGTTCATGGACGCCGTGACCGACCAGGGCCAGTCACTCTCGACGGACCGCCGGCGGGGCCTCCTGGTCGTGCGGAGCCTGACCAAGCACTGGTCGATCCCAGGCATCCGGGCCGGCTACGTGCTCGGGAACGAGCGCGCCATCGCGGGGCTCGCTGCCAGGCAGGTGCCTTGGTCGGTCTCCACGCCAGCCATCGCCGCGGCCATCGCCTGCACCGCCGGGGAGGCCGCGGCCGAGGCGGCGCGTCGGGCAGAGCGGGTCGAGCAGTGGCGCACCGGGCTCGTCGCAGCCCTGAAGCATCGGGGGTACGAGGTCGTGGACTCACGCACGTCCTTCGTGCTCGCGCGCCTGGGCTGCGGAACGCGCGAGGCGCTGCGCGCCCACGGCGTCGCCGTACGCCGCGCCGACACCTTTCCCGGGCTGGACGGCGCGTGGGCCAGAATCGCCGTCCGACCGCCGGACACGATGGCCGAGCTGCTCCGGGCGCTCGACGACGTCCCGGTGGGCCAGCCGTCCGCCATCGGCGCATGAACGGGTCGCGAGGCCTGTCCAGGTCGTCGGGCCTGTTGCTCGGCTTCGCCGCAGACCGCCTCCTGGGCGACCCGCGTCGGGGCCACCCCGTGGCGGCGTTCGGCACGGTCGCAGCCCGTCTCGAGCGGAGCCTGCACGCCGACTCTCGAGCGCGCGGGGTGCTGTACACCTCGCTCCTCGTGGGTGGGTGCGCGGCGCTCGGGGTCGGAGTCGAGCGGGCCACACGGGGCCGGCCCGTGCTGCACGCCGCGGTCACGGCCGCGGCCACCTGGACCGTCCTGGGCGGACGCAGCCTCGAGCGGGAGGCCCTGGCGGTGCACCGGTTCCTGGACGAGGACGACCTCGACGGCGCACGCCACCGGCTGACCTACCTGGTGGGACGTGACACCAGCTCGCTCTCGCCGCAGCAGATCACCCGGGCGGTGGTCGAGTCGGTCGCCGAGAACACCTCGGACGCCGTCACGGCCCCGCTGGTCTGGGGCGCCGTGGCAGGGGTACCGGGCCTGCTGGCCCACCGGGCGTCGAACACCCTGGACGCGATGGTGGGGTACCGCAACGCCCGTCACCAGAACTTCGGCTGGGCCTCGGCCCGGCTCGACGACCTGCTCAACCTTCCCGGTTCACGGCTTGCGGGTCTCGCCGTGCTGGGCGCAGCGCCCTCGCACGCCCGGGAGGCGTGGCGGGTCKGGAGGCGGGACGCAGCCGGCCACCCCAGCCCGAACGGCGGCGTCGTGGAGTCAGCCTTTGCCGGTGCGCTGGAGATCGTGCTGGGTGGTACGAACAGGTACGGCGAACGCGTCGAGCACCGTCCCACGATGGGGGACGGGCCGCCGCCGACCCCCGGGGACATCCCGAGGGCCACGGACCTGGCGACACGCGTCGGCGCAGCGGCCGCCGTCGCGACGAGTGCGCTCGCGGCGGTCACCGGTCGCTCGTCGTGGCGGTGGCGTGCCGGCGGCGCACGCCCAGCCGTCTGACGTCGAGCGCGACCGTCACTCCTTGCGGCGGCGGGGGAGTCGGAGCCGCTCCACCGGCACCCCGGCCACCAGGTGCTGCGAGACGATGGCGCCGGCTGCCTCCTCGTCGACGCTCCCGTACCAGACGTCGTCCGGCTGGACAGTGACCACCGGAGCGTGGTTGCACGGAAACTGGCACCCGGTCTGGGTGACGAGGACGTCGTCGTCGCCGAGACCGGCTCCCATGAGCCCCAGCACGACTCCCTTCCAGGCCGGCTCCGCGCCGGCCGCCGTGCAGCGCGGGCCACGGCAGACGAACACCTGGTGACGGTGCTCGGGAACGTCCTCCCACGCGGCCGACGTCAGTCCCGGGCCGCCGTGGGTGATCGGGCGTGCCAGCTCGACCAGCGCCCGCCACTGCGAGGTCTCCTCCATCAAGGCGGGCGCGGTGCTGACCCGGGGCGCGCCATCGCCGAACGCCCGCCACCAGTCGGCCGCGACCCGTCGCAGCCAGGAGACTCCCGGACCACCCGGGCCGCCAGAGACACCGACGAGCACCACCTCGGCCTCGCGGCTCCTCGCGAGTCGTTCGAGGACGTCTCCCAGCGTGGGGGAGGCCAGCTGCAGGAACGCGAGCTCGGCGTCGAGCTCGTCGGCGAGCGCCGCCAGCTCCGCGCGCCGGGCGGCGTCGGCAGGCGATGTGCCCACGAGGACGTGGACAGTCATGAGTTCTCCTCGACATGGCCGTCCCAGACCAGGTGATGACGGTCCAGGCGGGGGTGGGGGTCCAGCGAAGCGTCGACGTGGTAGACCTCGCGCAGCAACGAGGCGGTGAGGGTGGAGGTCACCGGCCCCTGGCCGTGCACACGGCCGTGGTTGAGCACGACCACGTCGTCGCAGAAGGCCGTCGCCAGCTCGAGGTCGTGCAAGGCGGCGACCGTGGTCAGACCGAGGTCTCGAGCCAGAGCGAGGAACCGCAGCTGCTGCCCGAGATCCAGATGGTTGGTCGGCTCGTCCAGGAGCAGGACCGCCGGCTGCTGGGCCAGGGTGCGGGCCAGGTGGGCGCGCTGGCGCTCACCGCCAGACAGCGTGGTCCACCCGCGGTCGGCAAGGTGCGTGAGCCCGACGAGGTCCATGACCGTGTCGACGACTTCGGCACCCGAGTCGCCGCGCGCGCCCAGCATCCGTCGGTGGGGGAGGCGACCCAGCGCGACCACCTGGCGCACGGTGAGGTCCGTGGTCGTGGTCGCATGCTGCTCGACCAGGGCGACGGTCTGGGCACGGCGGCGGTGCGACAACGAGCGGATCGCAACGTCTCCGACCAGGACGGTGCCGCGGTCGGGCTTCCGCAGGCCGGCGAGAACGTGCAGCAGGGTCGTCTTGCCGGACCCGTTGGGCCCCAGCAGTGCGGTGACCCGGCCGCCCCGGGCGAGGACGTCGACGTCGTCGAGCACGACGTCGACGCCGAGCCGGACGACGATTCCGCTCGCGCGCAGGTCGGGGGTCGATGAGTGCATGCACAGGTCGCGATGTGTCATGCGCGAGGCCTCCTTGCCATCAGCCAGACCAGGACGGGTGCGCCGAGCAAGGCGGTCAGCGCACCCACGGGGACTTCTTGACGGTCGACCAACGAGCGTGCGGCGGTGTCGGCCCACATCAGCAGGAGAGATCCGCCCGCTGCCGACGCGAGCAGGACGGCCCTGTGCCGGTTGCCCACCAGGGGGCGGACGAGGTGAGGAACCACCAACCCCACGAAGCCGATCACTCCGACGTAGGCAACCGTGGTCGCGGTCACCACGGCGGTGCCCACCATGAGCACCCAGCGCGTCGAGGTGACGGGCACGCCCAAGGACTGCGCGGACACCTCCCCGAAGGTGAAGGCGTCCAGCCGCTCGGCATAGGCGAAGAACCAGACCAACGCCACCAGCGCCGCGCCCAGCAGCACGAGGGTGCTGTCCCACCGGAGCCCCGCGAGCGAGCCGAGCGTCCAGCTCAGAACCCTGCGGGCGGCATCGCCCTCGCCGTGCATGATGACCACGACCGAGGTGTAAGCGCTGCACAGGTAGGCCACCGCGACGCCGGCCAGCACGGTGCGGTGCGGGCTCAGCCCCCGACCGCCGGCGGACGCGATCACCAGGACCACGGCGAGTGCGGCCAGCGCCCCGGCAAATGCGGCCACGGACACGGCCGCGCTGGCGACGAGCCCGCCTACTCCGATGCCCAGGACCATGATGGTCACCGCGCCCACCGTGGCGCCGCTCGAGACGCCGAGGAGGAAGGGGTCGGCCAGGTCGTTCCGCGTGAGGGACTGGAGGACGGCCCCGCACAGGGCGAGGACCGCCCCTGCCGCCATCGCCCCCATCACTCGTGGCAGCCTCAGCTGCCAGACGAGCTGGTCCTCCAGGACCGTGACCTCCCCGCCCGCCCCGAGCCGGCGCAGGAGAACGGCCAGGACGCGTGCCACGGGCACGTCCACCGATCCCAGGGAGAGCGCCACCGCAGCGCTGGCCACGAGTGCCGCCGCCGTGAGCGTCACCACGACGACTGCCCGGCCCGCTGCGAGGCGGGCCACACTCACGGCCGGAGGTCGAGATCCGCCAGCTGGCTGGCCACCGAGGCCGCGCCGTCGACCATGCGAACTCCGGGCGTGGCCTCGGAGTAGGCCACGGTCACGAACGCGCCCTTCTTCACGGCGGTGAGCTCGCTCAGCACGGGGTCCTTCTCCAGGTAGGCCCTCTTCTCCTCGGCCGACGACCAGCTGGCGTCCGCCAGGACGATGACGTCGGGGTCGGTTGCCAGAACGTCCTCCCAGCTGCCCTCGCCCCAACCCCGCTCGATGTCGTCGAACATGTTCTCGGCACCGACCGCGTCGAGGATCAGCTGTGGTCCGCTCTGGCCGCCGCCGACCAGCGGCGTCTTGTCACCTGAGTCGTACCACAGGGCAGTCAGGCCCTGACCGGGTGCAGCGTCGCGGATGCTCTCGAGCGTCTCCTTCTGCTCGGACACGAGCGCCTTCGAGGTGCCGGGCTCGCCGAGCAGTTCCGCGACGTCGTCCAGCTCCTGCCACACGGCGTCGAAGGTCGGGGCCGGGCGCTGGCTCTCGTCCGGGCAGCCGAAGGGGGACAGGTACGACTGGGTTCCCGAGCCAGCCAGGACGGTGCGGTCACCCGCCACGCCCTTGTCGAAGGCGGAGGCGTACGACGCGTACACCAGGTCGGGTTCTGCCTCCAGGAGAGCCTCGTTCGTGGGGTACTCCGCGGCCAGCACCGGTACCTGCTCGTACTCCTGGGCCCACCGGTCCGAGATCGCGTCGTCGAGGTAGGCGGTGCCGGCGAGGCGGTCACCCAGCCCGAGGGCGAGCACCACCTCGGTGGCGCCCTGGTTCAGAGTCACCACACGCTCGGGCGTGGACGCCACGACGACCTCGTGGTCGCAGTTGACCAGCTCGACAGGGAAGCGGTCGCCGCTCTCAGCGGTCGCCGTCTCCTTCTCTGGCGCGCCGGCGCAACCGGCGAGGAGCAGGACGGCGCCTGCGGCGAGTGACAGTCCGGGCATGGCGGCACGGCGAATCATGGGATCTTTCTCCAAGGACCTCGTTGGATACGAAACGCGCCGTGGCCGGTCTCCTGGCTCGCGCATCGCCGTCCTGCGACCGACCTTCCCAGGTGTGCACCCAGTGGTCCCGACACCGGAGTGTCGGTGAGGTCGCGGAACTCCGCGCTCACAGTGGCGAGGGCCGCGCCGGTCTTCCACCGGCTTCCCGTGCACCACGGCACCGGCACCGTACCAGTCCGTGGGTCGGCGTCCTCAGGGGGCGGCACGCCGCGTACGCTGGCCCCAGCGAATGCCATGGAAGCCGGTGAGAGTCCGGCACAGTCGCGCTGCTGTGACACCGTCCTCGGAGGGTGAAGTCAGACCCGGGCGTTCGTCCATCCCCACACCACCAGGGCGCAGAACCCTGAGGAGGAAACATGTCGCACGCTGTTGCCGCGCCGTTGTCCGGTGCCACCGCCATTCCCGCCGTCGAGATCCCGACGGTCGACCTTCGTGAGCTCGCCCCGTGGGCACTGTTCTTCGGCCTGCTGTCCGTGCTGGTCGTCTTCTTCGTCAGCATCGACCAGGGTGCGGTTTCACTCTTCGCCGGCACCGCCGTGCACGAGTGGGTCCACGACGGTCGTCACCTGCTTGGCTACCCCTGCCACTGACCCCTCGCTGGGTCAGCACAGCTGAGCTCCGACCGCCCTTGAGTGCGGTCTCCCTTCCCGACCCCTGCGCCGATCACGGCGCTGGGGCGTCGGGCGCGTCGTGCTGCGTGCACGGCTCATTCGACGACCACAGAAACAGGAATCACAAGTGAACGCACGTACTTTCCTGGTCCGCGGCCTGCTCGCGGGCCTCATCGCCGGCATCGTGGCCTTCGGCGTGGCCTTCACGGTCGGCGAGCCGCCGATCGACACCGCCATCGGCCTGGAGGAGGCCGCGGCAGCGGAGGTTCCGGCCGAGAGCGGCGCGGACGAGGTCCACACCCACGCCGAGGGCGACGGCGACCACACGCACGCCGCGGCTGCCACGGAGGAGGGGCACGCCCACTCGCACGGTGACGAGGAGGAGGGCGGCATCACCCGCACCACCCAGAAGACCTGGGGCCTGGCCACTGCGACGATCGCCATCGGCGTCGCCCTGGGCGGGATCATCGCCCTCATCGCCGCCGCCGTCGCTGGACGTCTGGGACGTCTGACGATCGTCGGCTCGACCGCACTGGTCACCGCACTCGGCTTCGTCGCCTACGCGCTGGTGCCCTTCCTGAAGTACCCGGCTGCTCCGCCGGCCGTGGGCAGCGGTGACACCATCGGGTCGCGCACCGCGTACTACTTCGCCTTCGCGCTGATCTCCATCGTCGCGATGGTCGCAACGGTGTTTCTGGGCCGCTGGCTCGCCGCCGCACGTGGCGCGTGGACCGGTGTCGTCGTGGCCGGGGTCGCCTACGTCATCGTGGTCGCCGTCGCGGCACTCGCCATGCCGACGGTCAACGAGCTCGGTGCCTTCCCCGCCGACGTGCTGTGGGAGTTCCGGATCTCCTCGGTCCTCACCCTGGCCGCGCTCTGGGGCGCCCTGGGCGTGGCCCTGACGTGGCTGCTCGGGCGGGTCGACACCACCGCGAAGGCGGTCGTCTGAGTCAGCGGTGCGACAGCACCCACTCGAGAGCCGGGCCCACCGCGTGCACGACCTGCGCGCGGGGGTCCGGCTCCGGCCGTTCCACGACGACCACAGGGACACCGAGCTGCGCAGCGGCCTGCATCTTGGGCCAGGTGTACGTCCCGCCGGAGTCCTTGGTGACCAGGACGTCGCTGCCGTGGTCGGCCATGACCGCGAGGTCGCCCTCGAGCGTGTACGGCCCGCGGCTGGTGAGCAGCCGCCACCGCGCAGGGAGGTCGACGTCGGGGGCGTCCACGACACGGGCCAGGACCGGAGCCTCGCGCAGCTCGGGCACGAAGCGGGCGAGCTCCTGCCGTCCGACGGCCAGGAAGGGACGTTGCCCCAGTGTTGCCGCCACCTGCGCTGCTTCGGCGTGTGTGCGCACGTACCGCCAGGCCGGATCCGGCTCCCAGCCGGGACGCTCGAAGCGCAGCAGCGGTACCTGCTCGGCCGCGCAGGCCTCGACGGCGTTGGCGCTCATGCCACGGGCGAACGGGTGGGTGGCGTCCACGACCAGGTCGTAGTCGGCCAGCGCGGTCCGCAAGCCCGCGACGCCGCCGAAACCGCCGATGCGGACCGGTCCCACCGGTAGGCGCGGACGTGCCACGCGCCCGGCGAGCGACGAGGTGACGTCCACCCGGGCCTCCACCAGGAGCTGGGCCAGGTCGCGCGCCTCCGCAGTGCCTCCGAGCAGCAGGACCCTCATCGTGCACCTTCCTGTGGGAGAGCGGGGACGGTGAGCACCGGCAGCGAAGCAGGCGCTCCGTCACGGGCCAGCGCCAGCAGCATCTCGACGTCGAGGTGCTCCTCGACGAGGTCGGCGAGGAGCTCCATCCGGCGCTCCCGTGCGGCCGGGAAGCTGGCGCCGGAGGGGGCCAGGGCGGCGACCTCGGCGAGGAAGGCGGCCCGGAAGGCGTCCCCCTCCAGGCTGCCGTGCCACATCGTGCCGAACACCTGACCGGAGCGGGCCCCGCCGAGGAACTCCTCAGCGCCTGCGTCGCGGCTGATCCGCCCGTGGTGGATCTCGTAGCCGGTCGTGGCCGCCCCGAGCGCCTCGCCGACGGGCAGGCGCAGCGCCTTCTCCACGGCGAACGTGGTGGTCACGGGGAGCAGGCCCAGCCCCTCGGCGTGCGCGCCGACGGCCCCCTCGACGCCGTTGGGGTCGCTGACCGTGCGGCCGAGCATCTGGAAGCCGCCGCAGATGCCGAGCACCGGACGACCCGCCGCGGCGTGGGCCTTGATCGCGGCGTCGAGCCCGCGCGAGCGCAGCCACGCGAGGTCGGCGAGCGTGGCGCGCGTACCCGGCAGCACCACGAGGTGGGCGTCGGCGAGGTCGCGCGGGTCGGAGACGAAGACGACGTCGAGGTCCGGCTCCAGGCCCAGGGCGTCGACGTCGGTGAAGTTGCTGATCCGGGGGAGTCGTACGACCGCGACCCGCACGCGGGCGCCGTCCCTGCTGCGGCGGCCCTCGAGGTCGAGGGCGTCCTCGGAGTCGAGCCACAGGTCCGGGTGCCAGGGCAGGACGCCGTGCACCGGGCGCCCGGTCAGCCGCTCCAGCCGGTCCAGGCCCGGGCGCAGCAGCCCCAGGTCACCGCGGAACTTGTTGACCACGAACCCGGCGAGCAGCGCCTGGTCGGCAGGTTCGAGAAGCGCGAGGGTGCCGAACATCGAGGCGAAGAGCCCGCCCCGGTCGATGTCGCCCACCAGCACGACCGGGAGGTCGGCGTGACGGGCCAGGCCCATGTTGACGAAGTCGCTGGACCGCAGGTTGATCTCCGCCGGGCTGCCCGCGCCCTCGGCCACCACGACCTCGAACCGGCCCGCAAGGTCGTCGTACGCGGCGTGCGCCGCCCGCGCGAGGTGACGTCGACCGGTGGCGAAGTCGGTCGCGGAGACCTCCCCGGCCGGGTGTCCCATCACCACGACGTGGCTGCGTCGGTCGGAACCGGGCTTGAGCAGCACCGGGTTCATGGCGGGCTCCGGGGTGACCCGGGCCGCCAACGCCTGGACCCACTGCGCCCGGCCGATCTCCGCGGTGCCACCGGCAGGGTCCTGGCAGACCATGGAGTTGTTGGACATGTTCTGCGCCTTGTACGGCGCCACCCGGACCCCGCGGCGCGCGAAGGCCCGGCACAGCCCGGTGGTCACCACCGACTTGCCGGCGTCCGAGGTGGTCCCGGCTACCAACAGCCCGCTCATGCGGGGCCCTCCGGGGCGCGGAGCAGGTACACGTCCATCACCCAACCGGCGAGCTCTCGGGCTCGGGCGCGGGCCTCGCGCACCTGCGGCAGGACGTGGCGGACCGTGCCGGCCACCAGCTGTTCGCCGTCCGAGCCGAGATTGGCGCCCCACCAGATTTGCCAGCCGGGGAGCTCCTCGAGCTGGTCGAGGCTGGCCTCGGAGCCAAGCATGACCAGCACGTTGCGCTGGCCCGCAGCGACGGTGTCGCGCAGGCGACGGGCGGTGGTGACGTGCACTGGCGTGCCGACCGGGTGCAGCACGATGCGGTGCCGGGCGGCCAGCAGCTGGGGAGCGCTGATGCCGGGCACGACGTCCCAGGTGAGACCGGCCAGGCGGGGATCGGCCGCCATGCCCTCGACCACGCGCAAGGTCGAGTCGTACAGCGACGGGTCACCCCACACCAGGAAGGTCGCCCGCCCACCCCGCTCGGCCACCGCGTCGGCGAAGGCCGCCACCCGGGCGGCGTGCCAGTCGCGCACTGCGGCGGGGTAGTCGCTTGGGTCGTCCCGGTCACGCTGCGGGTCGGGCACCTGGACCAGCTCGACCTCGAACTCCTCGCAGATCGCGCGGCGCACCTGCAGCAGCTCGTCGTCCTCGTGCTTGCGCACGGCGAGCACGTAGTCGGTGTCCAGCAGGGCGCGGACGGCGTCCCGGGTCAGGTGGGCGGGACCCGTGCCGAAGCCGACAACGTGCAGGTGGGCACTCACGCCTCGTCCTCCAGGTCCCCCTCGACCTCGAGGTACACCTTCTGCAGCTGCGACAGCGTCTCCGGGTCGGGCTCCGCCCACAGGCCACGCTCGGCGGCCTCGTGCAGCCGCTCGACGATGCCGCGCAGGGCCCACGGGTTCGAGGTACGCAGGAACGCTTGGTTGGTCTCGTCCAGCACGTATGAACTGGCGAGCGACTCGTACATCCAGTCGTGGACGACCCCGGCGGTGGCGTCGAACCCGAACAGGTAGTCGACGGTGGCTGCGAGCTCGAATGCGCCCTTGTAGCCGTGGCGCTGCATCGCCCCGATCCAGCGGGGGTTGACCACGCGAGCCCGGAAGACCCGGTTCGTCTCCTCCTGCAGCGAGCGCGTCCGGACGGCGTCGGGGGAGGTGGAGTCGCCGACGTAGGCCTTCGGGTCGGAGCCGGTGAGGGCGCGCACGGTGGCCACCATGCCGCCGTGGTACTGGAAGTAGTCGTCGGAGTCCGCGATGTCGTGCTCAGCGCTGTCGACGTTCTTCGCAGCCACCTTGATCCGTCGGTACGCGGTGCGCATGTCCTCGGCCGCGGCGATTCCGTCCAGGCCTCGGCCGTATGCGAAACCGCCCCACGCGGTGTACACCTCGGCCAGGTCGTTGTCGTCGCGCCACGAGCCCGACTCGACCACCTGGAGGATGCCCGCACCGTAGGAGCCGGGCTTGGAGCCGAAGATGCGAGTCGTGGCCCGGCGCTCGTCCCCGTGCTCAGCCAGGTCGGCCCGGCTGTGGGCGCGGACGAAGTTCATCTCGTCCGGCTCGTCCAGGGCGGCGACCAGCTGCACCGCGTCGTCCAGCATCGACACCACGTGCGGGAAGGCGTCGCGGAAGAAGCCCGAGATGCGGACGGTGACGTCGATGCGCGGACGGCCGAGCTCGGCCAGGTCGATCACCTGCAGGTTGTTCACCCGGCGGGACATGTCGTCCCACTCGGGCCGTACACCGAGCAGCGCGAGCACCTCGGCCACGTCGTCACCGGAGGTGCGCATCGCGCTGGTGCCCCACACCGACAGGCCGACGGAGCTCGGGTACTCGCCGGTCTCGTCCAGGTAGCGCTGCACGAGGGACTCGGCCATCGCCTGACCGGTCTGCCAGGCCAGGCGCGAGGGGATGGCGCGGGGATCGACGGTGTAGAAGTTGCGGCCGGTCGGCAGCACGTTGACCAGGCCGCGCAGCGGCGAGCCGGACGGGCCGGCGGGCACGTAGCCGCCCTCGAGGGCGTGCAGCAGCACGTCGATCTCATCGGTCGTGCTGGCCAGGCGCGGCACCACCTCGGTGGCGGCGAAGCTCAGCGCGGCCCGCACGTCGGCGTCCTCGTGGAGCTGGGGCACCACTGTGGGGTCCCAGTTCGCTGCGGCCAAGGCCTCCACGAGACCCCGTGCCTCGGCCTCGAAGGCGTCCACCTGCGCGGTCGAGGCGCCGTCGGAGAGGCCGAGTGCTGCCCGGAGCCCGGGGACGGCGTTGCCGACCCCGCCCCAGACCTGCGAGGCGCGCAGCACCGCGAGGACCAGGTTCACCAGGGCCTCGTCGGAGGGTGCCTGACCCAGGACGTGGAGTCCGTCGCGGATCTGGACGTCCTTGATCTCGCACAACCAGCCGTCGACGTGCAGCAGGAAGTCGTCGAACTCCTCGTCGCCGGGGCGCTCGTCGAGACCGAGGTCCCGGTGCATCTCGGCGGCCTTCATCAGCTGCCAGATCTCCCCGCGGATCGCGGGCAGCTTGGCCGGGTCCATCGCGGCGATGTTGCCGTACTCGTCCAGCAGCTGCTCCAGGCGGGCGATGTCGCCGTACGTCTCGGCGCGCGCCATCGGCGGGATCAGGTGGTCGACGATGGTGGCGTGGGCGCGTCGCTTCGCCTGTGCGCCCTCGCCGGGGTCATTGACGAGGAACGGGTAGAAGAGGGGCAGGTTGCCCAGCACCGCGTCGGTGCCGCACTCGGCGGAGAGCGCCGCGTTCTTGCCCGGCAGCCACTCCAGGGAACCGTGCTTGCCGACGTGCACGACGGCGTGCGCGCCGAAGCCGCCGGACTCCGGGGACTCCTCCAACCAGCGGTAGGCCGCCATGTAATGGTGGGTCGGGGCGAGGTCGGGGTCGTGGTAGATCGCCACGGGGTTCTCGCCGAAGCCGCGGGGCGGCTGGATCATGATGACCACGTTGCCGGCGACGAGCGTCGCGATCACGATCTCACCGGCGTCGTTGACGAAGAGGGAACCAGGAGCCTCCCCCCACGCCTCGGACATGGAGTCGCGCAGGGCCTGCGGCAGGTGGGCGGTCCAGCGTCGGTACTGCTCGGCGGGGATCCGGACGTGCGCGTCGCTGAGCTGCCCGGACGTCAGCCACTCCTCGTCCTGCCCACCCGCGGCGATCATCGCGTGGATCAGGGCGTCACCCGCCTGTGTGTCGTCCTCGAGGTCGAGGCCTGGTACCGCGCCGGGGCCGCCCAGGTCGTACCCGGCGTCTCGGAGTCGTCGGAGCAGGCGGATCGTGGAGACCGGGGTGTCCAGTCCGACGGCGTTGCCGATACGGGAGTGCTTGGTCGGGTACGCCGACAGGACGAGTGCGACCTTCTTCTCTGCGTTCGGGACGTGACGCAGTCGCGCGTGGTTGACCGCGATGGCGGCCACGCGGGCGCAACGCTCGGGGTCGGCGACGTAACGGGGGAGACCTTCGTCATCGATCTCCTTGAAGGAGAACGGTGCGGTGATGATGCGCCCGTCGAACTCCGGAATGGCGATCTGGTTCGCGGAGTCGAGCGGCGTGACGCCGTCGTCGTTGGCTTCCCACTCCTCACGGCTGCTGGTCAGGCACAGTCCCTGGAGGACGGGGATGTCGAGGGCGGCGATGCGCTCGACGTCCCAGGTTTCGTCGTCGCCGCCGGCACTGACCGAGGCCGGGACGCTGCCGCCGGCGGCCAGGACGGTCACCACGACGGCATCGAGCTGGCCGAGAGCTTCGAAGAGCTCGTCGGGCGCACTGCGCAGCGAGCCGGCGAAGATGGGTACGCCCACGGCCTGACCGGTGGCGTCGACGGCGTCCGCCAGGGCGTGCGCGAAGGCGGTGTTCCCGCTGGCCTGGTGGGCGCGGTAGTAGAGGATGCCGACCTTCGGCAGTGAGGGGTCGGAGGGTGCGCCTCGCTCGGCGAAGCCCCATGACGGCACGACCGCCGGGGGCTCGAAGCCCTCACCGGTGAGCAGGACGGTGTCGGAGAGGAACGCGTGCATCTGGGCCAAGTTGGCCGGCCCGCCCTCGGCCAGGTAGCGGTGCGCCTCGGTCGCGACGCCGATCGGGACGGTGCTGAGCTCCATCAGCTCGGCGCTGGGCTGCTGCTCACCGCCGAGGACCACCAACGGTGTGCCGGCGGCGCGGACGGCCGCCAGTCCCTCCCACAGGTCATGGGGCGAGCCCAGCTGACGTACGACGACGAGGTCGGCACCCGCGAGGACCGCATCCAGCTCGCTGCTCGTGCTGCGCGACGGGTTGGCGAGCGCGAAGCTCGAGCCGCTGGCCCGGGCCGAGAGCAGGTCGGTGTCGGACGTGGAGAGCAGGCAGACGTGTGCGGACGCGGCCATGTGCCGGGTTCCTCCTCCGGGGTTCTCGCCCCGTGTAGCGGTCGGATTCACCCACGGCCAGTGTCTGGCTTCGAGCACGCGTGCTCGATCACAGTGGCGGAACCGCCCCGGAGTCTCACCGGGTTCCTGCGCCGTGGATCTTCCGCAGCCTACGGGAGAATGGCGCGCGTGAAGCAGCCGGTCTACCTCCTGAGGCACGGAGAGTCGGAGTGGAACGCGCAAGGCGTTACACAGGGACAGACGCCACATCCGCGGCTCACAGGTGCTGGGCGTGCCCAGATGGTCGAGGCCGCTGATTTCCTCGCCCTATGTCTGACGTCCACAGACGCGGTGCGCGTGACCTCGAGCGACCTCACCCGGGCGGTCGAAGGGGGCGAGGTGGTGGCGGCCCGTCTGGGAGCCAGCCAACTTGTCGACGAACGTCTTCGGGAACGGCACTTCGGCCTCTTCCAGGGGACGAACCACCGACGCACGGTCTCCTGGACCGGACGGGCCTCGGCTGTCGCGCTCGCCCATGGTGGCGTGGAGCGCCGACCTGAGGTCGTGCGCAGGACATTGGCTGCCCTTGCCGACCTCGACCCGGCGATGACGCACGTCGTGGTGGCGCACGGTGAGCTGTTCCGTCTCCTGCCCGGGGGCTCCGCGGTGGGGGAGGTCGCCAACGGCCAGGTCCTCCTCTGGGACGGCCGATCCGTCCAGCGGCTGTGACGTCGACGATCGGGGAGGGGCGTGTGACGGCCGTCGGGGGCTCGTCGCGCGCACCTCACGCGGACCATGAGAATCGGTCAGAACCGACCGACCTGCGGTACGGATTGGGTTCCAGATTCGGTGGCGAGTCGAGGGCCTGATCGAAAGGCTCCGAGAGTGCGTCGCTGCGGCGCTGCAACCGCGGTTTGGGTGCCCTCGTAGGCAGCTGTCGACGGGAGGGCTCGGATTGGGCTCGCTTTGATTCGCAAAGGTCTGCGACCCCGCGCCGACGCCCACAAGGGTCGAGAACGACATCGCTGCAGGTCAGGTGCGGTTTCTGGGATACGAAGGCGTCCGATCGCAAATGATCGCGTTGACGCTCAGGGGGCCGAACCTGTTCCCGATGACGCACCACGTCGAGTGCGTGGCGTTGCTGGAGCCTCAGCGCACCACCTGGTAGCAGAGCTTCTGCACCCCGTTGGCGTAGGACTTGGACTCGACGAGCTCCAGCTTCTGGCGGTCCTTGTCGGTGTCGCTCCACATCCGCTTGCCGGCGCCGAGGACCCAGGGAAAGACGAGCAGGTGGTAGCGGTCGAGCAGTCCGGCGTCGCCGAGGCTGCGGGCGAGGCTGGCGGAGCCGTGGATCGAGATGGGGCCGCCGTCGGTCTCGCGGAGCGCCGCCACGTCGTCGATCGAGCGCAGGATGGTGGTCTCGCCCCAGTTGTCGACGAGGTCCTCCTCCCGCAAGGTCGTCGACACGACGTACTTCGGCATCGCGTTGTAGTGCGGGAACTCCTCGGTCATGCCCGGCCACACCGGCGCGAAGGCCTCGTAGCTGACCCGGCCCAGCATCAGGGCGGAGGCCTCCTCCTGCTCCCGGCCCTTGAGCTCGTACACCTCCTCGCGGAACTCGATGTCCTGGAACGTCCAGCCGCCGTTGCGGTAGTCGGGCTCGGGGCCGGGGGCCTGGACGACGCCGTCGACGGAGACGAAGGCGGTGTAGATCAGGGTTCGCATCGGTGACCTCCTGGGTCGGTGAGGGGGTTCTCTCATCCTCTCCACGAACGAGGATGGCCTGCCACGACAGCCACGGTCGAAGAATCTTCCCGACGGCCCCAGATGGTCCCCCCGGCCGACGCGCCGCGGGTCACCTCGGGGTCGGGCCCGGGCGCACCGGCTTGTCCTCAACCCGACTTGAGGTTCTACCGTCGAGACCATGAGCATGGAGTCGATCGCGTGGAACCAGGTCTACCGCAGCATGCACGGGCCGCAGGAGGAGCGCGCGTTCAACCGGGCGACGGCCCGGCGCATCTTCGCCTTCGCGCGTCCGCATCGCGGCAAGCTCGTCGGCTTCGTGCTGCTCAGCGTGCTGACCTCGGCGCTCGCGGTGGCCACGCCGGTGCTGGCCGGCCGGGTGGTCAACGCGATCGTCGACGGCGGTCGTGAGGGGCTGGTCGCCTGGCTGGCCCTGGCCATCGCCGGCCTCGCTGTCGCAGACGCCGGGTTCGGGCTGCTGGCCCGCTGGCTCTCGGCGCGGATCGGGGAGGGGCTGATCCTCGACCTGCGCACGACGGTGTTCGACCACGTGCAGCGGATGCCGATCGCGTTCTTCAGCCGCACCCGCACGGGCGCGCTCGTCAGCCGGCTCAACAACGACGTGATCGGCGCCCAGCGGGCGTTCAGCACCACCCTCTCCGGCGTGGTCGGCAACCTGGTGACGCTGACCCTGACCCTCGTGGTGATGCTCGGCATCTCCTGGCAGGTCACGCTGCTCGCCCTGGTCCTGCTGCCGGTGTTCGTGGTCCCGGCCCGGCGGATGGGGCGTCGCCTGGCCGGCATCCAGCGCGAGGCCGCCGACCACAACGCGGCGATGGGCAACCAGATGACTGAGCGCTTCTCCGCGCCCGGCGCCACCCTGGTCAAGCTGTTCGGCCGCCCCGACCAGGAGTCGGCCGAGTTCACCGCCCGCGCCGAGCGGGTGGCCCAGATCGGCGTGCGCACCGCGATGGTGCAGACGACCTTCGTGACCGCGCTGACCCTGGTCTCGGCGCTCGCCGTCGCCGTCGTGTACGGCGTGGGCGGGCTCGCGGCGATCCGCGGGAGCCTCGACGCCGGCGACGTCGTGGCGTTGTCCCTGCTGCTGACGCGGCTCTACGCGCCGCTGACCTCGCTGGCCAGCGCCCGGGTGGACGTGATGAGCGCGCTGGTCAGCTTCGAGCGGGTCTTCGAGGTGCTCGACCTGCAACCGCTCATCACCGACAAGCCCGACGCTCGCGCGCTGCCCGAGGGCCCGGTGTCGGTCGAGCTCGACGACGTCCGTTTCGCCTATCCCTCCGCCGACAAGGTCTCACTCGCATCGCTCGAGTCGGTCGCCGTCCTCGACGCCCGCGGCGGCGAGGAGGTGCTGCACGGGGTGTCGCTGCGCGCCGAGCCGGGTCAGGTCGTGGCCCTCGTCGGCTCCTCGGGTGCCGGCAAGTCGACCATCGCCCAGCTGGTCTCCCGCCTCTACGACGTGGACAGCGGCGCCGTGCGCCTCGCCGATGTGGACGTGCGCGACCTCAGCGCGGAGTCGATCCGCGAGGCCGTCGGCATGGTCACCCAGGACGGGCACCTGTTCCACGACTCCATCCGCGGCAACCTGCTCTTCGCCCGCCCCGGTGCCGACGAGGCAGAGCTGTGGGACGCGCTGACCCGTGCCCGGCTCGCCGACCTGGTCCGCGCGCTGCCCGACGGGCTGGACACGGTCGTGGGGGAGCGCGGCTACCGGCTCTCCGGCGGGGAGCGGCAGCGGCTGACCATCGCCCGGCTGCTGCTCAAGCAGCCGCGGGTCGTGATCCTCGACGAGGCCACCGCGTCGCTGGACTCCACCTCGGAGGCGGCGGTGCAGGCAGCCCTCGCCGAGGCGCTGTCCGGGCGGACCGCACTGGTCATCGCGCACCGGCTCTCGACCGTCCGCGCCGCCGACCTGATCGTCGTGGTCGAGGACGGACAGATCGTGGAGCGGGGCACCCACGCGGAGCTGGTCGGCGCGGGCGGGAGGTACGAGGAGCTCTACCGCACCCAGTTCGCCGACGACACGCCCCTCGCCGTCGTACCCGGACGTGGAGATGTGCCTTCCGATCGTGTATCTTGACATCAAGAGATATCGGGAACCGGTGCTCTGGAACACTTAGGTCAGCCTCACTATCCCGGCGCCGCACCCCGGCGGCAGGATGCAGGGGAGAGACCTACCGACAACGAGCTCAGTCGATGTGGCAGTCGACGGGGAGACGGAGACGCGATGGCCAGCAAGAACAGCTTCGGTGCCAAGAGCACCCTGGACGTGGACGGCAAGTCCTACGAGATCTTCCGCCTCGACGCGGTCAAGGGCGAGGGCCTGGACGTCGAGAGCCTGCCGTTCTCGCTGAAGGTCCTCCTCGAGAACCTGCTGCGCACCGAGGACGGCGCGGACATCACCGCCGAGGACATCAAGGCCCTCGCGGGCTGGGACGAGAACGCCCAGCCCGACAAGGAGATCCAGTTCACGCCGGCGCGCGTGATCATGCAGGACTTCACCGGCGTGCCCTGTGTCGTCGACCTCGCCACCATGCGCGAGGCGATGGCCGAGCTCGGCGGCGACGCCACCAGGATCAACCCGCTCGCGCCCGCCGAGATGGTCATCGACCACTCCGTCATCGCCGACGTCTTCGGCACGCCCGAGGCGTTCCAGCGCAACGTCGAGATCGAGTACGAGCGCAACCGCGAGCGCTACCAGTTCCTCCGCTGGGGCCAGGGCGCCTTCGACGACTTCAAGGTCGTCCCGCCGGGCACCGGCATCGTGCACCAGGTCAACATCGAGCACCTCGCGCGCACCGTCTTCACCCGTGAGGTCGACGGCGAGCTGCTGGCCTACCCCGACACCTGCGTCGGCACCGACTCGCACACCACCATGGTCAACGGCATCGGCGTCGTCGGCTGGGGCGTCGGCGGCATCGAGGCCGAGGCGGCCATGCTCGGCCAGCCGGTCTCCATGCTCATCCCGCGCGTCGTCGGCTTCAAGCTGACCGGCGAGCTCCCCGAGGGCTCCACCGCCACCGACCTGGTGCTCACGATCACCGAGATGCTGCGCCAGCACGGTGTGGTCGGCAAGTTCGTCGAGTTCTACGGCGAGGGCGTCGGCGCGCTGCCGCTGGCCAACCGCGCCACCATCGGCAACATGTCGCCGGAGTTCGGCTCCACGATCGCCGTCTTCCCGATCGACGAGGAGACCGTCAACTACCTGCGCCTGACCGGCCGCTCGGACGAGCAGCTCGCGCTCGTCGAGAAGTACGCCAAGGAGCAGGGCCTCTGGCTCGACCCGTCGGCCGAGCCGCGCTACTCGGAGAAGCTCGAGCTGGACCTGGCCACGGTCGTCCCGTCCATCGCCGGCCCGAAGCGCCCGCAGGACCGCGTCCTCGTGTCCGAGGCCAAGGCCGCCTTCCGCGGCGCGCTCGTCGACTATGCCGGCGAGGCCCAGGACGCCAAGGGCTACGACGAGGCCGTCGAGGAGACCTTCCCGGGCTCCGACGCCCCCTCGCACGACCCGAACCAGTCCAACGGTGAGGACGCTCCGCGCGAGCACCTCTCGGCCGCGCCCGCCGACGGCGGCCGCGCGTCGAACCCGATCGAGGTCACCCTCGAGGACGGCACGACGTTCACCCTCGACCACGGTGCGGTGACGATCGCCTCGATCACCTCCTGCACCAACACGTCGAACCCGTCGGTCATGATCGGTGCCGCCCTGCTGGCGAAGAAGGCCGTCGAGAAGGGCCTGGAGCGCAAGCCGTGGGTCAAGTCGACCCTGGCGCCGGGCTCGAAGGTCGTCTCGGACTACTACGAGAAGGCCGGCCTCACGCCGTACCTCGACAAGCTCGGGTTCAACCTCGTCGGCTACGGCTGCGTCACCTGCATCGGCAACTCGGGCCCGCTCATCCCCGAGGTCTCCGCCGCCGTGCAGGAGAACGACCTCGCCGTGGTCTCGGTGCTGTCGGGCAACCGCAACTTCGAGGGCCGGATCAACCCGGACATCAAGATGAACTACCTGGCGTCCCCGCCGCTGGTCGTCGCGTACGCGCTCGCCGGCTCCATGGACGTCGACCTGTTCAACGACCCGCTGGGCAACGACTCCGAGGGCAACCCGGTCTACCTCAAGGACATCTGGCCCTCGCCGGCCGAGGTCGAGGAGACCATCGCCCAGGCGATCACCTCGGACATGTTCACCGACTCCTACGCCGACGTCTTCAAGGGCGACGAGCGCTGGCAGTCGCTGCCCACCCCGGAGGGCAACACCTTCGCGTGGGACGAGTCGTCGACCTACGTCCGCAAGGCGCCGTACTTCGACGGCATGCCCGACGAGCCGGCCCCGGTCACCGACATCGACGGCGCGCGGGTCCTGCTCAAGCTCGGCGACTCGGTCACCACCGACCACATCTCGCCGGCCGGCTCGATCAAGGCCGACTCGCCCGCGGGCAAGTACCTCACGGAGAACGGCGTCGCCCCGCGCGACTTCAACTCCTACGGCTCGCGCCGCGGCAACCACGAGGTGATGATCCGCGGCACGTTCGCCAACATCCGCCTGCGCAACCAGATCGCGCCGGGCACCGAGGGCGGCTTCACCCGCGACTTCACCCAGGCCGACGCGCCGGTCACCACGGTGTACGACGCCTCGGTGAGCTACCAGGAGGCCGGCATCCCGCTCGTCGTCCTGGCCGGCAAGGAGTACGGCTCGGGCTCGTCGCGCGACTGGGCGGCCAAGGGCACCTCGCTGCTGGGCGTCAAGGCGGTCATCGCTGAGAGCTACGAGCGCATCCACCGCTCCAACCTCATCGGCATGGGCGTCATCCCACTGCAGTTCCCCGAGGGCCAGAACGCCGAGTCGCTCGGCCTGACCGGCGAGGAGACCTTCTCGATCTCGGGCATCACCGAGCTCAACGAGGGCACCACCCCGCGCACCGTGAAGGTCACCACCGACTCCGGCGTGGAGTTCGACGCGGTCGTCCGCATCGACACCCCCGGTGAGGCGAACTACTACCGCAACGGCGGCATCATGCAGTACGTGCTGCGCAACCTGCTGCGCGGCTGACCCAGCCCGAGCGAACCGACGGCCCGTCCCTCCCGAGGGGCGGGCCGTCGGCGTTCCCGGGAGGTCATCGGAAAACTTCCGGGGACGCCCCCTCCTTCCATCCCATTCGCGGCGTACGGGAGGGTGAGCCCACCCCAGGAGGACCCCGATGACCGACCTGCGCGACCTGCGCCACCTGCTCGACGAGCTCGCCGACCACGCCCCGACCGACACCGGCCCGACCGGCGCCGGCGCTGCGGGCACCCGCAGCCTCTGGCGCCGCGGAGTACGACGCCACCGCGCCCGGCAGGCCGTCCGGGTCGGCGCGGTCGCCGCTGCGACCGCCCTGGTCGCGTCGCTGGCCCTGGTCACGGTGCAGCACGATCCCGAGCCCCCGGTCGCGGTGCCGTTCGCCGACCTCCACCTGCCGCGCACGGTGCACGCGCCCGACGCGCGGGCCGAGGGCACCGGGAGCGCCGGCGCACCCGGCCCGCTGGCCGTGGTCGGCTCGGCGCTCCGCGAGGGCAACCGGCAGGAGGAGGGCGCCGTCGAGCAGGCCGGGACGTGGCCCTTCGGGATCTCCGCCGTCGACGGCTCCGCGGTGTTCCTCGACCTGCCCGGGACGCGGCCGGAGTCCCTCGGCGACGACCACCTGGTGCTCTCGCCCGACGGCACGAAGGTGGGCTACACCCGCTACTCCGCGGACCTGGAGGTGGTCGGCTTCGCCGTCCTCGACACCGTCACCGGCCGCGCCCGCATGCTCGAGGACCCCGACCACGACGTGATCCGGGGGATGGACGTCTCGGGGCTCACCTTCTCCGGCGACTCGCGCTACCTCGAGACGTCCTACTCGCTGACCGGCAGCGACCGGCCCCGGGAGCGCTCACTCGTCCTGTGGGACGTCGCGACGGGGGAGCGGCTGGTCGCGGAGCCCGCCGGGCGCTACTGGCTGCCGAACATGGGCTCGGCACCCAGCGGCACGGTGTGGTCCCGCGGCACGCGCACGTTCCGCTTCGACCCGAGCACCGGGGGGACGACGTCGGTCGACATGGGCGTCGAGGTCTACGAGGCGTCGTACGGCCCGGAGGTGGAGGCGGTCGCCGTCGTCGCGCCCGGTGAGGCCGACGCCGCCGACTGGCGCCTGCTGGTGGGGCCGAGCCCCACGGACCTGCGGGAGGTGGACCTGCCGATCGACGCCAGCGAGGTGCTCGGCTGGACCGACGCCGGGCACGTCGTCGTCGGCGAGGCCCCGGGCCTCGGGGCGGTCGAGGTCGACGTGGCCACCGGGGACGTCGTCGACCTCGGCCTCGCCGTCCGCGGTGACGTCATGGGCCGACCCCACTACGCCGCCGACCTGTGGGCCAACCCGCTCGTCGAGGGCTACCGGACCACCGCCGCGGACCAGCCCGCGTGGCAGGCGTGGCTGGCCCTCGGTCTGCCGGTAGTGCTGCTCGCCGGCGCGGGTGCCGTCGTGTGGAGGTCCCGTGCGCGACGATGAGGAGCTCCCGGCCTCCTTCGAGGCCTTCGTGCTCGCCCGCCGCGGCGCCCTCCTGCGCACCGCCTTCCTGCTGACCGGCGACGCCCACGCTGCCGACGACCTCGTGCAGACGGCGCTGGTGAAGGTGGTCGGCCGCTGGCGGCGCATCCAGGCCGACCCCGAGCCCTACGTCCGCACGGTGCTGGCGCGCGAGAGCGTCAACCGCTGGCGGCGCCGGCGCTGGCGCGAGGTGACCACCGACCAGCTGCCCGAGGCGGTCGGCCGCGAGGACGGCACGGTCGACCGGCTCGACCTCCGCGCTGCGCTCGACCGGCTCGCCCCGCGCCAGCGCGCGGTGCTGGTGCTGCGCTACTACGAGGACCTCACCGAGGCGCAGACCGCCGAGGTGCTCGGCATCGCCGTCGGCACGGTGAAGTCCCACGCCCGCGACGCCCTGGCCCGGCTGCGGCTCGAGGCCGTCGATACCGTGAGCCCATGATCGTCGCCTTCAGCATCAGTCCGTCGGCAGCGGACGACACCGGCGGGGTGTCCGAGGCCGTCGCCCGCGCCGTGCAGGTGGTCCGGGAGTCCGGGCTGCCCAACGAGACCAACGCGATGTTCACCAACATCGAGGGCGAGTGGGACGAGGTGATGGCGGTGGTCAAGCGGGCCGTCGACGTCGTTGCCGAGACCTCCCCGCGGGTCGGGCTGGTGCTCAAGGCCGACATCCGCCCCGGCCACGCCGGTGAGCTCACCGCGAAGGTCGAGCGGGTGGAGAAGGCGCTCGAGCAGTGAACCAGCCGCCCCCGCCGCCGTACCAGCCGCCGAACCAGCCGCCGAACCAGCCGCCGAATCAGCCGCCGCCCGGGTGGGCCCCGCCGCCGCAGCAGCCCCCGGCCTGGGGGCAGGCCCAGCCGCCCTACCCGGTCGCGCCGCCGCCGTACCCGCCGGCCGGGTTCCAGCAGCCGCCCCCGCCGCGGCGCGGCCGCGTGGTGCCGGTCGTGATCGCGGTCGTCGCCGCGGTCCTCGTCCTCGCCGCGGCCATCCTCGTCCCGGTCCTGCTCAGCGGCGACGACGATGACGAGCCCGCCGTCGCCGACCGGCGCGGCGACGACGCGTCCGGGCCGAGCGACCTCGACGACGTCCAGTCCTTCGAGGACCTCACCAACCAGCACCTCGACATCGGCGAGGAGCACTCCTACCCGCAGTCCCCGCCGGTCGGCGGCGACCACGCGCCGATCTGGCTCGAGTGCGGCGTCTACGACGAGCCCGTGCCGGTCGAGTACGTCGTGCACGACCTCGAGCACGGCACCACCTGGCTGACCTACCGCCCCGACGACCTCGACGCCGACGGCATCGAGCGCCTCGCCGAGCAGCTGCCCGCCAACGGGATCATGTCGCCGTACGCCGACCAGTCGGCCCCCGTCGTGATCACGGTGTGGGGACGCCAGCTGGAGCTGACCGGCCCGGACGACCCCCGGATCGGCCTGTTCGTCACGAAGTTCGGCGCGGGCGACACCGCGCCGGAACCGTTCGCCTCCTGCAACGGCGGGGCCAGCCCCGACGACCTCGCGCCGCTCGGCGGGCCGGTCGTCTAGGTCCCCGACGCCTGCCCGCGGGGTCGCTACGGTGGGCGCCGTGCAGCGGTTCGCCTCGGTCATCCTCGTCGACGAGCGGGGCTGGGTGCTGCTCCAGGAGCGCGACGAGCACCCCGTCATCGACCCCGAGCGCTGGGGCTTCGTCGGTGGCCACGTCGACGACGGCGAGGAGCCGGACGACGCCGCCTACCGCGAGCTGACCGAGGAGACCGGGCTCGAGGTCGCCCCGCCGGGCCTGCCGCTGTGGCAGGAGTTCACCGTCTTCCACGAGGCCTACGGCACCGACGACTCGGTCCGCGTCTACGCCGCCCGCACCACGGCGACCGACGCGGACGTGGTCGTCGGCGAGGGGCGGCAGATCGTCTTCGTCGACCCCGCCCGCGTGCCCGACCTGCCGCTGACCACCGCCGCGGCGGTGATCCTGCCCGCCTTCCTCGCCTCCGACCGCTACCAGGAGCTGCTGCGATGACCTTCTCCGCGTTCGCCGTCCCCGGCCACGGTGCCGAGGACGTCGTGGTCGCCACCTCCGGGCCCGACGAGGGCTGCGTGTTCACCGGGACCGAGGACGGCGCGATCTTCCGCGTCTCCCACGACGGTCGCCGCATCGATCGGGTCGCCCACACGGGCGGGCGTCCGCTGGGCCTCGAGCTCGCCCCCGACGGCCGGCTGCTCGTGTGCGACGCCCGCCGCGGCCTGCTCTGGGTCGACCCCGCGAGCGGTCACCTCGACCTGGTCACCGACGGCGTGGGCGGACGGCCGATGAAGTTCTGCAACAACGGCGCCATCGCGTCCGACGGCACGCTGTGGTGGTCGGACTCGTCCACGCAGTTCGGGATCGAGCAGTGGAAGCACGACTTCGTCCGCAACACCCGCACCGGTCGGCTGCTGCGCCGCGCGCCGGACGGCACCGTCTCGGTCGTGCTCGACGGACTCGCCTTCGCCAACGGGGTCACGCTCTCGGCGGCCGAGGACTTCGTGTGCGTCGCGGAGACCGGCGCCCGCACCGTGGTGCGCTACTGGACGAGCGGACCCCGCGCCGGTGAGCGCGACTTCCTGGTCACCGACCTGCCGGGCTACCCGGACAACATCGCCCGCGGCAGCGACGGGCTGGTCTGGGTCAGCATCGCCAGCCCGACCGACCCGGTCGTGGAGCGGCTCCAGCACGGCCCGATGGCCCTGCGCCGGCTCGCCACCGCCCTGCCCGAGGCGGTGCAGCCGAAGCCGAAGGAGACCGTCCGCGCGCTCGCGTACGACGACCAGGGCCGCCTCGTGCACGACGTCGACGTCCGCCCGGCCGAGCACGGTGCGTCGTACCACATGGTCACCGGCGTGCGGGAGCACGACGGGCGGCTGTGGATGGGCAGCCTGCACGAGCCGGCGATCGCGGTCCACGACCTGTGAGCGCATAAAGTGGGGCCCATGGCTGTCCTCGACCAGATCACCGCACCGCGCGACCTGCGCGGCCTGTCCGAGGACGAGCTGACCCAGCTCGCGGCCGAGATCCGCGACCTGATGATCCGGACCGTCGCGACCAACTCCGGTCACCTCGGGCCCAACCTGGGTGTCGTCGAGCTGACCCTGGCGATCCACCGGGTCTTCGACTCGCCGCGCGACAAGGTCGTCTTCGACACCGGCCACCAGTCCTACGTGCACAAGCTGGTCACCGGTCGGGCCGGTGACTTCGCCTCGCTGCGCCGCGAGGGCGGGCTCAGCGGCTACCCGAGCCAGGCCGAGTCCGAGCACGACCTGGTCGAGAACTCCCACGCCTCTACCGCGCTCAGCTACGCCGACGGCCTCGCGAAGGCGTACGCGATCCGCGGCGAGGACCGCCACACCGTCGCCGTCATCGGCGACGGCGCCCTGACCGGCGGCATGGCCTGGGAGGCGCTCAACAACATCGCGATCCAGCACGACAGCCGGCTGGTCATCGTCGTCAACGACAACGGCCGCTCCTACACCCCGACCATCGGCGGCCTCGCGACCGCACTGACCTCGCTGCGCACCGACCCGCGCTACGAGACCCTGCTCGAGGTGGTCAAGAAGCGGCTCAACGCCGTCCCGGGCGTCGGCCCCGCGGCCTACGACGCCCTGCACGCCATGAAGAAGGGCATCAAGGACGCGCTCGCCCCGCAGGGCCTCTTCGAGGACCTCGGGCTCAAGTACGTCGGGCCGGTCGACGGCCACGACCGCGGCGCGATGGAGCAGGCGCTCTCCCAGGCGAAGAAGTTCGGCGGCCCGGTCATCGTGCACGCCATCACCCGCAAGGGCTACGGCTACGACCCGGCGGAGCGGCACGAGGCCGACCAGTTCCACGCCCCCGGCCCCTTCGACGTGCAGACCGGCGCCGAGAAGCCCAAGGGACCGATCTGGACCGACCACTTCGCCGAGCACGTCGTCACCATCGGCGAGCGCCGCCCCGACGTCGTCGCGATCACCGCGGCGATGATGCACCCCGTCGGCCTCGACGAGTTCCAGAGGCGCTTCCCGGACCGCACCTTCGACGTGGGCATCGCCGAGCAGCACGCCGTGACCTCCGCGGCCGGGCTCGCCATGGGCGGGCTGCACCCGGTCTTCGCCGTCTACGCCACCTTCCTCAACCGGGCCTTCGACCAGGTCCTGATGGACGTGGCGCTGCACAAGTGCGGCGTCACCTTCGTGCTCGACCGCTCCGGCGTCACGGGCGACGACGGAGCCAGCCACAACGGCATGTGGGACATGTCGATCCTCCAGGTCGTGCCCGGGCTGCGGCTCGCCGCGCCGCGCGACGTCCCGCGGATGCGCGAGCTGCTCGACGAGGCCGTGGAGGTCTCCGACGCCCCGACCGTCGTCCGCTTCCCCAAGGGACCGCCGCCCGCCGACGTCGAGGCGATCGACACGGTCGGCGGCTGCGACGTGCTGGTGCGCGAGGGCGAGCAGGACGTGCTCGTGGTCTCGGTCGGCGCGATGGCCCCCGTCGCCGTCGACGTCGCCGCCCGGCTGCGCGACCAGGGCATCGGCGTCACCGTCGTCGACCCGCGCTGGGTCAAGCCGGTCGACCCCGCCCTGCTCGAGCTCGCCCGCAGCCACCGCCGCGTCGTCACCATCGAGGACAACGGCGTCGTCGGGGGAGTGGGCGCCGTCCTGCTGCAGACCATGGCCGAGGCCGGCATCCGCACCCCGGTGCGCCTGCACGGCATCCCTCAGCAGTTCCTCGACCACGCCAAGCGCGCGGCGATCCTCGAGCAGGTCGGCCTGACCTCGTCGGCCATCGCGCTGCAGGCGGTCCACGACATCACCGCCGAGCCCGCGGACCCCGACGGGGCCGCGCTGCTCGATGCCGACAGGAGCCGGTGAGCTGGCCAGGCGCCGCCTCGCGGCGCTCGCCTGCGCGGCGCTCCTGCCGCTGACGGCCTGCTCCGACGACCCGCCGCCGCCGACCCACGGCGGCTCCGCCTACGAGGACGTGGCCGCGCGGATGCAGGCCACGCTGGACCAGCGCGCCGCGTCCCTGCGCCGCGGTGACCTCGCCCGCTTCCGCGCGACCCTGGACCGCTCGGATGCCGGCCTCGTCGACACCCAGCAGGTGTACTTCGACAACATCGCCCAGCTGCCCGTCGGCCGGCTGCGGCTGCGGGTCCTGCCCGACACCATCACCCCGGTCGACGGCAGCGGGGTGGACAGCACGGAGTACTGGGCCGAGGTGGTCGTCGCCCTCGCGCTGGAAGGGTACGACGCTGCGCCGGTCCGCACCCGCGACCGCTACCGCTTCGTGCCCACCCGGGACGGCTCCCGCCTGGTCGTCGGCTCGACGACCGACTACGCGTGGGAGGAGCAGCACCCCGGCAACGCCCAGCCGTGGGACCTGCACGCCATCCACGTCGAGCAGGCGCCCGGGGTGCTCGGCATCTTCGACTCCTGGACCGACGAGGACGCCTGGCAGGTGCTCGACGCCGCCAGCAGCGGCCGGTCCGACGTCCGCAGCGTCGTCGGCTCCGACGACGCCTCCCCGGCCCTCGACGGGGTCGTCGTCTACGCCGTGCAGGACCTGTCCTTCCTCGACGGGCTCGCCGGGCAGACCGTCGGCGACCCCGACCGCGTCGACGGGCTGACGATCGCGGTGCCGGTGGACGCGGCCGCGCCGGGCAGGGGCGTGGCGTCGTACCGGATCTTCGTGAACCCGCGCGTCCTCGACGAGCCGTCTGCCGTGCTCGGCCGCCTGGTGCGCCACGAGCTCACCCACGCACTGCTCGGTGCCCGCGGCCGCGGCGCGCCGCTGTGGCTCAGCGAGGGCATCGCGGAGTACGCCTCCGTCCGCTCGATGTCGCCGGGCCAGCGGCGGCTCCCGTCGCGCGCGCTGGACGTGGGCGCGTCGGCGACCGACCTCCCGGGGCACGCCGAGTTCGGCAGCACCGACGCCGAGGCGTGGTACGCCGTGTCGTGGTGGGTGTGCGAGTACGTCGCCGCCACCTACGGCGAGTCCACCCTGCTCGGGCTGCTGGAGCAGCTCGCCGGCGGCGCCG
>NZ_VLJQ01000068.1:0-2409 GCF_007829375.1 Nocardioides sp. J9
GCCACCGCTGCTCGTCCGCGGTCAGGCTCGCGAGCGGCTCGAGGTCGGCCTCGCTGGCCCCGACGGTGCGGGCGGTGATCTCGCGCGAGCCGGCCGTCACGTCGGCGACCGAGGACAGCATCCGGAAGGGGACGACGACGTTCGGGGTCGGCAGGGTGCCGGCGCTCGACGTCGCGGAGGCCCGCTCCCACGCGAGGACGGCCGCGTCGCGCTTCTCCGGGATCGCAGCCTTCTTCGTGAGCGCGTCCCACTCGTCGTACAGGCGCAGCACCTCCTGGCCGAAGTCGACGTTGAACGCCTGCTTCGSCTGCCGGCGCACGTAGAGCCAGCGCAGGATCGGCGCCTCGAGGATCCGCAGCGCCTCCGCCGCGGTCGGCACGCCGCCCTTGGACGACGACATCTTCGGCATGCCGGCGACGCCGACGAACGAGTAGCCGACGAAGCTCGGGGCAGTGCCGCCGAAGACCGGGCCGACGATCTCCTTGCCGACCGTGTACGACGACCCGGGGGTCGCGTGGTCGACGCCGCCGGGCTCGAAGTGCACGCCCTCGAAGGTCCAGCGCATCGGCCAGTCGACCTTCCAGACCAGCTTGCCCTCGTCCTGGGTGGCGACGTTGGTGACGTAGGAGTCGCCGCACACGTCGCAGGTGTAGGCGAGGTCGGTCGTCTCGTCGTCGTACGACGTCAGGGTGACCGTGTCGCGGCCGCAGCCGCGGCAGTAGGGCTTGTAGGGAAAGCGGGCCAGGTCCTCGCTGGCGCCGTGGCCGGCCTCGTCGACCTCGGCGGTGGCGCCGCCCTCGGCCTCCTCGGCGGCGTCAACCGCGTCGGCGACCTTCTTGGTGCGGAAGCGCGCCATCACGGTCTCGATCTCGTGGCGCTCGCGGATCGCGGTGAGCACCTGCTCGCGGTAGGTGCCGGCGCGGTACATCTCGGTCTGGTCGACCTCGACCATGTCGCAGCCCAGGTCGGCGAGCGCGGCACGTAGCGGCGCCTTGAAGCGCTCCGCCCAGCTCTCGAACTCGCCGGTCGGGTCGGGCACGGCCGACAGCGGGCGGCCGATGTGCTCGTTGAACGCCGGGTCGACGCCGGCGGGCACCTTGCGGAAGCGGTCGTAGTCGTCCCAGCTGTGCAGGTGGCGCACGTTGATGCCGCGGCGGCGGATCTCCTCGACGACGAAGTGCACGGTGAGGAACTCGCGCAGGTTGCCGAGGTGGATCGGGCCGGACGGGCTGATGCCGGACGCGCACGTCACCAGGTCGGGAAGGGTGCCGCCGTTGACCTGCTCGGCGTGCCGGAGCGCCATGTCGGCGGTCCGGGTCACCCAGTCGCTGGGGGCCTGCTGCTGGTCGCGCTGTCCTCGTGCCACGACGCCCAAGCCTAGGCGGGCACCGGGGCGGGTGCCGATTCGGGCGCTCATTACGATGAGGGGTCTGCAATCGGGCCGCCGCGCGCGGCCCCGGGGCCCGCGAGGGCCCGAGGTCTCCGTGGGGGTGTCGATGGGTCGCAGGGCCGACGTCGCGTTCGTGGGCCGCGACGCCGAGCTCGCCACGTGGCAGCGCCTCGCGGCCGGCGCCGAGGCCGGCGCGGCGTCGGCCTGGGTGGTCGACGGAGCGCCCGGTGTCGGCAAGACCGCACTGCTCGACCGCGTGCGGGCGGACGCCCGGTCCCGCGGCTGGCGGGTGCTCTCGGCGGTCGGCAACCCGCTCGCCCACGACATGGACACGCTCAGCGTCTGCGCCGACTGGTTCGACCAGCTGCTCGTGGAGCGCGAGCCCGGCCGGGCGCCGTTCGACGGGCCGGGCGTGCTGGTCCGCCGCGCGCTCACCGAGGGGCGCGCCGGCATCGAGAGCGCCGACCTGGTCCGGTCCATCACCTGGGCGCTGCGCAGCCTCGCCGAGGAGGGCCCGCTGCTGGTGGTGCTCGACGACGCGCACTGGGTCAACACCGCCTCGGTCGGCCGGGCCGCGGGTGCCGCCGCGGTCATCACCGACGAGCGCATCGTCTTCGTCTTCGTGCACCGTGCCGACGAGCGGCCGGGGGCCCTCGAGCCGCTCCTCGCACGACCGCACGCCGTGGCGACCACCCTCGGGGCGCTCGACGCCGACGCCGTCGACGAGTGGCTGTGCGAGGTGGGCCGTACGCCGGACCCGCAGGCCCTGCGCGAGGTGCTCGCCGTGACCGGCGGCCTGCCGCTGCTGGTGCGCCACGTCCTGGCCGACCCGATGTCCGGGGTCCACCCCCGGACGGCGGTGGACGCGGCGGCCACCCGCGGCGTCGCGGCGCGGCGGGTCGCGGCGCAGCCCGGCGCGGCCGACGTGCTGGCTGCCCTGACCCTGCTCGACGAGCACGCCGACCTCGACGCGGTCGCGGAGGTCCTCGGCCTCGAGGTGGCCGAGGCCCGCGACCGGC
>NZ_VLJQ01000068.1:2564-53777 GCF_007829375.1 Nocardioides sp. J9
CCCGCCGGTGCCGCGATCCTCCTGCAAGCCGCCGAGGACCTCGCCGCCGGCGGCGGTGGCGAGGAGTGCCTCGCGCTCCTGGACCGCGCCGGCATCGAGGGCGGCCTCCCCGACGACGGGCCGCTGCGCGTGGCGACGGCCCGAGGCCGGGCGCTGGCCTCCCTCGGCCGGATCGAGGACGCCGCCCGGGCGCTGACGGAGGCGCTCGAGCTCGCCCCGCCCGCCGAGCTGGCCGTGCGCCACGCCGACCTCGGCGACACCTGGCTCGGTGCGGGAGCGGTGGCCGAGGCGAACGCTGCCTACGGGCGTGCCCTCGATCTGCTGTCCGGGCCCACCCCGGAGCTGTCCAGCAGCGAGCGCCGCGGGTTGATCGCGCGCCTGGCGGCGGTCGCCTCGCTCTCGGGCCGCGTCGGTGAGCTGAGCCAGGCCGAGCTCGCAGCGATCCTCGCCCAGCCCGAGGAGCAGGACTCCTACGGGGACCGGGCGCTGCTCGCGATGGCCGCCCTCGGCATGACGATCGTCGGCGAGGACGCGGCGMCCGCCGGCCGGCTGGCCGTGCGCGCTGCGGGCGACCTCCGGGTCGTCGAGCAGGACGGGGTCCACGGGGGAGTGGTGTCGCTGCTGACTGGCGCACTCAACGGCACCGAGCAGGACGACCTCGCGCTCGACGTGATCGACGCCGCGCAGGCCCTCGCCCGGCGCCGGGGCTCCATCACGTCGTACGCGACGCTGGCCTACACCCGTGCCGCGATCCACCACAACCGCGGAGAGCTGCGCCGCTGCGAGGCCGAGGCGATGGCCGCCCTGGACCTGCGCGAGGACGGCTGGACGCTCTACCTCGAGGCGGCCCAGTTCATGGCTGTGTGGGCGCTGCTGGCCCAGGGGCGGCGCGAGGAGGCCGGGGCCGTGGTGCGCGAGGTCGACGTGGACTCGCCCCGCGGCCCGCTCCACGCGGCGATGGCCCGGGTGGTCCGTGGCATGGCGGCGCTCGACGTCGACGACCCCGAGGCGGCGCTGGCCGACCTGCTGGTGGCCCGCGACCTCAGCGCCGAGTTCACCGGCCCGTCGGTCGGCTGGTTCGTCCGGTACGCCGTGCAGGCGGCCGCGCGGGCCGGACGGTCCGAGCTGGCCCGCACCATGGCGGTCGAGGCGGTCGACCGTGCCCGCCACTACGGCGCCCCCCGCCTGCTGGGCGTCACCCTGCGCTCGGTCAGCGAGGCGCTCGAGCCCGCCGAGCGGGCCGCCCACCTCGACGAGGCGGTCCGGCTGCTGCGCGGGAGCACCTCGTGGTTCGAGCTCGCCCTGGCCCACCGTGACCGCGCCGAGCTGCGCGCCGGCCGGAGCGACACCCGGGCTGCGCTCGAGGACGCCCGACGCTGCCTGGAGCTCGCCGAGCGGATCGGCGCTGCCCCCGTCTCCGCCCGGATCCGCGAGCGGATCCGGGACTGGGGTGGTGACGACGCGGCCGGGCCCCTGCTGCCGCCGGAGTCGGTGCTGACCACGGCCGAGTACCGGGTGGCCGAGCTCGCCGCCGCGGGCCTGACGAACCGGGAGATCGCGGAGCGGCTCTTCGTCATCGTCAAGACCGTGGAGTGGCACCTCAGCCGCGCCTACAAGAAGCTGGGCGTCAGCTCGCGCCGCGAGCTCGCGGCGGTCCTGGCCACCGACCGCTGAGCGGTGGGGCAGCCTCCCCGCGGCGGCCCCGGGCCACCCCAGGGGGTACCCCAGAGTCGTGACTCTGGGGTCGAGATCGGCCGTCCGGCACCGGTAGTGCCCCCATGCTTGTTCCGTGGTGCTCGGAGGCTGTGGGGGCTCCGGGCACGGGGGACCCGTCCCGGTGGGGCGGTCGACCCGGGACGGCCGTCGTCACTGCCTCTGGACGGTCGTCCCGGTCCGCCGCCCCGGCCGGCGGCTCAGGACGGACCCGGGACCACCATCGCGTACGCCGACGGGACCACCCGCCACGCGCGCTCGCGGAACGGGCCGTCGATCTCGCCGTCGCTGTTGCAGTCGAACGGCGTGCCGCTGACCCTCACCTCCGTGCCCCGCACGATGCGGACGTCGGCGTGGTCCTCGTGCCGGGCGAACGGCAGGCGCAACGCGTACCCGAGCCGGGCCCACCGACCCACCGGGCTCGCGACCAGCACGTCGACCAGGCCGTCGCCGGGGTCGGCGTCGGGCGTGAGCTGCGTGCCGCCGCCGACCGAGGCACCGTTGCCGAGGGCCACCATCAGCACCTTCTCGTCGAGGTCGACCACGACCTCGCCGTCGACCTCGACCCGGACCCGCAGCGTCGGGGGATTCATCGCGGTCTGCACGGCGCCGATCGGGTAGCCGAGCCGGCCGAGGTTGACCTTGCCGACCCCGACCGAGCCGAGCCGCTCCTTCCAGCGTGCGCCCTTCGCGCCCGCCTCCGCGCCGGCGCCGAGGTGCACGCTGTTGACGGTGACCTCGTCGTGGTCGTCGACCACGAGGTCGGTCGGTCGCGGGTGGCCGGTGACCACGACCTCGGCGGCCGCGGCCGGCTCGAGGGGCAGCCGCAGGGTGCGGGCGAAGTCGTTGCCGGTGCCGAGCGGGACCAGCCCGATCGTCGTACCGGACAGGGAGCCGCGGCGGTGCAGCGCGGCGACGACCGCGTGGATGCTTCCGTCGCCGCCGACCACCACGACCGTGCGGTCGCCGAGGCCGGCGAGGGCGGCGTCGAGCTCGTCGGGGGAGGAGGTCGCGGCGACCTCGACCTCGGCGTGCTGCCGCAGGACGGCGAGCGCCTCGTCGAGGGCCTCCTGGTCCGCCGTACCGGCGTCGGCGTTGGTGATGACGAGCATCGATCGGGCGCTGGGCACGACCCCAGCGTAGGGACCGGTCCCGCCTGTCGTGCGCGGGACCTGAGGACCGGACGGCCCCGCCTAGAGTTCGGGCCCATGGGGACCTCTCGCCGCTGGACCGCCCGTGAGCTGATCGACCTGGTGCTCGACGAGGGCTCCTACGAGTCGTGGGACACGCCGATCGACACCTCCGGGCACCCGGAGCAGTACCGCGCCGAGCTTGCCCGGGCCGCCGAGAAGGCCGGCACCGACGAGTCCGTGCTCACCGGGCGCGGCACCGTCCGCGGGCGCCCGGTCGCCTTCGTGGTCAACGAGTTCGGCTTCCTCGCCGGCTCCATCGGCGTCGCCGCCGCGTCCCGGATCGCCTCCGCGGTGCGTCGCGCGACAGCCGAGGGGCTGCCGGTGCTGGCCAGCACCTCGTCCGGCGGCACCCGGATGCAGGAAGGCACCCGCGCCTTCGTGCAGATGGTCGAGATCTCCCGTGCCCTGATGGAGCACCGCGCCGCCGGCCTGCCTTACCTCGTGCACCTGCGGCACCCGACGACCGGCGGCGTCTACGCCTCGTGGGGCTCCCTCGGCCACGTCACCGTCGCCGAGCCGGGCGCCCTGGTCGGCTTCCTCGGCCCGAAGGTCTACGAGGCGCTCAACGGCGAGCCGTTCCCGCCGGGGGTCCAGGTCGCCGAGAACCTCGCGGCGAAGGGGGTCATCGACGCCGTCGTACCCGCCGAGGAGCTGCCCGCGCTCGTCGACGCCGCCCTCGGGGTGGTCGTCGACCCGGCGTCCGCGCCGGCCCTCGAGCGGCGTGAGCCGGTCGCGCCGGGCACCGTGTCGGACCACCACGTGTGGGAGGACATCGAGCACACCCGCGACCGCGACCGCGCCGGCGTCCGCGACCTGCTCAAGCACGGCGCCTCGCCGGCCACGATCCGGCTCCGCGGCACCGACGAGGGCGAGCGCGACGACACCGTCCTCATCGCGCTGACCCGGCTCGACGGCCAGCCCTGCGTGCTGGTCGGCCAGGACCGCACCCGCCAGACCCCGGACAGCCCGATGGGTCCCGGCGCGCTGCGCGAGGCCCGCCGGGCGATGCACCTCGCCGAGTCGCTGCGACTGCCGCTGGTGACGGTCGTCGACACCCCCGGTGCCGAGCTCTCGCCGCAGGCCGAGGAGGGCGCGATGGCCGGTGAGATCGCCCGCTGCATCGCCACCCTCGTCTCGATGACCGTGCCCACCGTGTCGGTGATCCTCGGCCAGGGCTGCGGAGGCGGCGCGCTCGCGCTGCTGCCCGCCCGCACCGTCGTGGCCACCCAGCGCGGCTGGCTCTCCCCGCTGCCGCCCGAGGGCGCCAGCGTGATCCGACACGGCGACACCTCCCGCGCCGCCGAGATGGCCGCCGACCAGGAGGTCGGCGCGCTGAGCCTGCTCGCCGACGGCAACGTCCACGTCGTCGTCCCCGAGCTCGTCGAGGACGACGCCCCGTCCCTCGCCCGCGCCATCGTCGCCGAGGTCGCCCACCAGCTCGCCGCCGCCACCGCCGACTGAACCGTCACTCGTCGCCCGTCGAGACGTCACTTCCGGCGGGTTGAGACGTCGGTTCCGGCGGGTCGAGACGTCAGCAAATGCCTGTTCAGGCGTCACTTCCGGGCGTCGTACGACGTGACGACTCGACGCGCCGCAACTGACGCCTCGACAGGCCGGATCTGACGGGTCGACAAGCCAGAAGTGACGTCTCGACCGTCCCGGCGAGACAGGTGGGTCAAGGTGGGGCGGGCGGGTCAGGCGTCGGCGACGACCATGTCGTCGCCGGACCAGAAGGCGCGCATGCTGGTGATGCGGCCCTCGTCGTCGAAGGTCATCACGTCGATCGGGGCGAGGGTGTAGGTCTGGTCGCCGGCCTTCGTGACCAGCTCGAAGGCGAAGGCGGCCTCGTTGCCGGCGACGCGGGCGTGCAGCAGGCGGGCGGTCTGCTCGAGGCCGTCGAGGGCGCCGTAGAACTCGGCGATCGACTCGCGGGTGGTGCGCACCTCCGAGCCGACCGGGTCCTCGACGGTGGCGCCGTCGGCGTACAGGGCGACGACGTCGGCGGAGGAGCCGTTCGCCACGAGGTCGACGTACTGCTGGATGGTCTCGAGGATGGTCTCGCGGCTGGCGCCCATGGCGTGCTCCTGGTCGAGGGTCGGTGAGCTGGAACGTGAACTAGAACGTGTTCTCGTTTCGCCGAATCTAGCCGGTCGGTCGCGGTTTGGTAACGTTGCGCCGCAAGAGCCCCGGTCTTGCCGGGGCTTCTTGCTTGGCAGACACCAACAACTAGTGGTGCGTTGAGCAGCCGTTCCGGACAGGCGGGGCGGAGGGACTCCGTCCGTGGCGAGGAGCAACCGAGATGCCTGCAATCGTGATCGTCGGAGCCCAGTGGGGCGACGAGGGCAAGGGCAAGGCGACCGACCACCTGGGCAGCCAGGTCGACTACGTCGTGAAGTTCAACGGCGGCAACAACGCCGGGCACACCGTCGTCGTCGGCGACGAGAAGTACGCCCTCCACCTGCTCCCCAGCGGCATCCTCACGCCGGGCTGCACGCCGGTCATCGGCAACGGTGTCGTCGTCGACATCGACGTGCTCTTCCACGAGATCGACGGCCTCGAGGCCCGCGGCGTCGACACCTCCGCGCTCAAGGTCAGCGCCAACGCGCACGTCATCGCCGACTACAACCGCACGATCGACAAGGTGACCGAGCGCTTCCTCGGCTCCCGCAAGATCGGTACGACGGGCCGCGGGATCGGCCCCACCTACGCCGACAAGATGAACCGGATCGGCATCCGGGTCCAGGACCTCTTCGACGAGAAGATCCTCACCGCCAAGGTCGAGGGCGCGCTCGAGCTCAAGGGCCAGATCCTCACCAAGATCTACAACCGCCGTGCGCCCTCGGTCGAGCAGACCGTCGAGGAGCTGCTCGGCCACGCGGAGCGGCTGGCGCCGTACGTCTGCGACACCGGGCTGCTGCTCAACCAGGCCCTCGACCGTGACGAGGTCGTGCTGATGGAGGCCGGCCAGGCGACCCTGCTCGACGTGGACCACGGCACCTACCCGTTCGTGACCTCCAGCAGCGCGGTCGCCGCGGGCGCGTGCACCGGCACGGGCATCCCGCCGACCCGGATCGACCAGGTCATCGCGATCGCCAAGGCCTACACGACCCGCGTCGGCGAGGGCCCGTTCCCGACCGAGCTGCTCGACGGCCCTGACGGCAAGGGCGAGTTCCTGCGCAAGGCGGGCTGGGAGTACGGCACCACCACCGGCCGCCCGCGCCGCTGCGGCTGGCTCGACACCGTGATCACCCGCTACGCCGCGCGGGTCAACGGCGTCACCGACTTCGTGCTCACCAAGCTCGACACCCTGACCGGGCTCGAGGAGCTCCCCGTGTGCGTCGCGTACGACGTGGACGGGGTCCGCCACGAGGAGATGCCGGTCAACCAGACCGACTTCCACCACGCGGTCCCGGTCTACGAGAACCTCCCCGGCTGGACCGAGGACATCTCGGGGTGCCGCTCGTTCGAGGACCTGCCGAAGGCCGCGCAGGACTACGTCACCTTCGTCGAGGAGCGCTCCGGCGCCCGCATCTCGGTGGTCGGTGTCGGTCCCGAGCGCGAGCAAGCCGTGGTGCGCCACCCGCTGCGCTGACCAGCGCGGCGGACCCGGCCGATACCTCCCGCAGATCCGACGGGTATGCGATCCTCCGGTCTGGGCATTGCCGCATGGATACATGCCCGGGGACATCTTGCGAGGAGCGTGCGTGTGGCCGACCGGCCGACAGTCGTGGTCATCGACGACGCACCGGAGCTCAGGGCGCTCGTCGGCGCCCGGCTCCGGTCGTCCGGCCTGTTCGAGGTGGTCGGCGAGGGTGGCGACGGCGGCGAGGCGATGGTCCTCGCCCACGAGCACCAGCCCGACCTGATGCTGCTCGACACCTCGATGCCCGTGCTCGACGGCCTCGAGGCGCTCCCGCTCGTGCTGGCGGTCTCGCCGGACACCAAGGTGGTGGTGTTCACCGGTTTCGAGAGCCGCGGCCTCGCCGGTCGCGCGTACGAGCTCGGCGCCGCCGACTTCATCGAGAAGTCCACGCCGATCGACCAGCTGCCCGACCTGCTGTGGAAGCACGTGGCGGACTCGGTGCCCCGTCCGGTGCCGCGTGGCGGCGGGCTGCGGATCGCCGGCGGCGACGACGAGCGCACGATGCGCGACCAGGCCGCCCTGGACGAGCACCTGGAGCGCTACCGCGAGGTGTTCAACCAAGCCGCGATCGGCATGGCGACGCTGACCCTCAACGGCAGCATCGTCCGGGCCAACCCCGAGCTCGCAGCGATGGTCGGCCGCACGCCCGAGGACCTCGTCGGCCTCGACTACGGCGTGCTCACCCGCCAGCACGGCGACCAGCTCGACGACGCGCTGGTGCGGATCATCGAGCAGGGGGAGGGCCTCGCGACCTTCGAGCACCCGCTGGTCTACGAGGACGGCACGTCGACCGCGCTGCGGGTCAGCCTCACCCCGATCCGCGACTCCCACGGCGCACCGCTCTACGTCTTCGCCCAGGTGCTGGACATCACCGCCGAGGTCGAGCTGCGCCGCAGCGAGGAGATGTTTCGGCTGCTGGTCACGACGGTCAGCGACTACGCGATCTACATGCTCGACACCACCGGCCGCGTCGCGAGCTGGAACGCCGGCGCGCAGCGGATCAAGGGCTACACGTCCGAGGAGATCCTCGGCCAGCACTACCGGGTCTTCTACCCCGAGGAGGAGCGCGCGCTGGGCAAGCCGGAGCGCAACCTCGAGATCGCGCTCGAGGAGGGCTCCTACACCGCCGAGGCGTGGCGGGTACGACGCGACGGCACCCGCTTCTGGGCCAACGTCATGATCAACCCGATCCACGACGACGCCGGCCAGCTGCGCGGCTTCGCCAAGCTCACCCGCGACCAGAGCGAGGAGCGGGTCCGCGAGGAGCAGCGCCGCCAGGCGATCGAGCAGCAGGCCGGCCTGCTGGCGGTCACCGCCCACGAGCTGCGCACCCCCGCCGCCGTCGTGGAGGGAGCAGCGGCCATGCTGCGGCGCCACGACGAGATGGACCCCGCCGAGCGGCTCCAGCTGCTCGAGGCGATGGTCAGCAGCGCCCGCCGGCTCCAGCGCCTCGCCTCCGACCTCAAGGCCGCCTCCGACATGCACGTCGACGCGCTCACCCTCCAGCCCGAGCGGATGTGGCTGCGGGGCACGCTGCTGGCCGCGGTCGACCGCGCCCGCGCCATGCACCCGCACGACGGGGTCGCCGTCCACGTCGATCAGGACGTCGAGTTCACCGCCGACCCCGCCCGTGTCGGCCAGGCCCTCGACAACCTGCTGTCCAACGCCGTGAACCACGGCCGCGCCCCGGTCGTCGTCACCGGTGAGCGCACCGAGTCCGGCGTGCGGATCTCGGTCGCCGACAGCGGGCACGGGGTCGACCAGCGCCTCGAGCCGCGGCTGTTCCAGCGCTACGCCCACGCCGGCCCCAACGCCGGCAGCGGCATCGGCCTCGACCTGGTCCGCGAGATCGCCCGCAGCCACGGAGGCGAGGCGACCTACCTCCCGCCGGGCCAGGACCGGATGACGACCTTCGTCATCGACCTGCCCAGCCAGCCGACGCTGCCGCGGCTGTGAGCCGCGCGCGGGGTCGGTGACCAGACCCGGACGCGGGGCCGGTCGTCGTACCTCCCGCGCATAGGATCGACCCCCGTGAAGACCCTCGTGATCGGCACCGGTGGCCGCGAGCACGCCCTCGCCCTCGCCCTGTCCCGCGACCCGTCGGTGAGCGAGGTGCACGCCGCCCCCGGCAACCCCGGGATCGCTGCCTTCGCGACCCTGCACGACGTCGACCCGATGGACGGTACGGCGGTCGCCGCGCTCGCGACGCAGGTCGGCGCCGACCTCGTCGTGGTCGGCCCGGAGGCCCCGCTCGTCGCGGGCGTCGCGGACGCGGTCCGCGCTGCCGGCGTCCCGGTCTTCGGCCCGTCTGGCGCGGCCGCGCGCCTCGAGGGCTCCAAGGCCTTCTCCAAGGAGGTCATGGCCGCCGCCGGCGTGCCGACCGCCGGCTCCCCCCCCCGCCCCCCCCCCCTGCCGCACCGCTCACGAGGTCGCCGCCGCGCTCGACGAGTTCGGTGCGCCGTACGTGGTCAAGGACGACGCCCTGGCTGCCGGCAAGGGGGTGGTGGTCACCCGTGACCGCGCCGAGGCCGAGGCGCACGCCGCGGCGTGCGGCACCGTCGTCATCGAGGAGTTCCTCGACGGCCCGGAGGTGTCGCTGTTCGCCGTCTGCGACGGCACCACCGCCTACCCGCTCCAGCCGGCCCAGGACTTCAAGCGGATCTTCGACGGCGGCCGCGGCCCGAACACCGGCGGCATGGGCTCCTACTCGCCGTTGCCGTGGGCGCCCGCGGACCTCGCGGCGACCGTGATCGACACCGTCGTCCAGCCGACGCTCGACGAGATGGCCCGCCGCGGCGCGCCCTTCGTCGGTTGCCTCTACGTCGGCCTCGCCCTCACCGCTGCCGGGCCGCGCGTCATCGAGTTCAACTGCCGCTTCGGTGACCCCGACATCCAGCCGGTGCTCGCGGTGCTCGAGTCCCCGCTCGGCGAGCTCCTCCTCGGTGCGGCCCAGGGTCGCCTCGGCGAGGTGCCGGCCCCCGTCTTCCGCGACGCGGCCTCGGTCACCGTCGTGCTCGCCTCCGCCGGCTACCCCGAGTCGTCGTCGAAGGGGGACGTGATCACCGGCGTCGGCGCGGCCAACGGCGTCTCCGACGTCGACGTGATCCACGCCGGCACCGCGCTCGTCGCCGCGCCCGAGGAGGGCGACCCCGGCCACCAGCACCTCGTCACCGCCGGCGGCCGGGTGCTCGCGGTCCGCGCCCTCGGCTACGACGTCGCCGACGCCCGGGCCCGCGCCTACGCCGCCGCCGACCTGATCAGCTTCGACGGCCTGCAGCGCCGCTCCGACATCGCCGCCGAGCCGCTCGGCGTGGTCGAGGGTGCCTCGGTCGCCGAGGGCTGAGCGTGGCCACCGTCCGGGTCGCGACCGACGCCGACCTCGACGCCGTCGCGGCGATCTACGCCCGCGAGGTCCACGACGGCACGGCCACCTTCGACACCGTGCCCCCGCCGCGCAGCAAGTGGGAGGGCCTCCTCGCCTCGACCCACCCCGGCGACCACTTCCTCGTCGCCGCGACCGGTGACCAGGTGCTGGGCTTCGCCTACTCCTCGCAGTTCCGGCCCCGGGGCGCCTACGACGGCACCCGCGAGGTCACCGTCTACCTCGACCCGGCCGCGACCGGGCGCGGCCTCGGCCGGCTGCTGTACGMCGMCCTGCTCGCCCGCCTCGAGGCCGCCGGTGTGCGCACCGCGCTGGCGCTGGTCTCGCTGCCCAACGCCGCCAGCGAGGCGCTGCACCGCGCCTGCGGCTTCGAGCGGCAGGGCGTGCTCCGGCAGGTCGGCCGCAAGCACGAGCGGTGGATCGACGTCGCCCTGTGGCAGAAGGTGCTCGCCGATGACTGACCAGCCGCCTGACCAGCCGACCGGCCAGCCGATCAGCCAGCCGATCAGCCAGCCGATCAGCCAGCCGGCCGGCCCCGCCGGCGTACCCACCGAGCGGCTGGTCCTCGTCCTCTGGGACGCGGCCACGGTCGCCGCGATCCGCTCCGGCGAGCGCCGCCCCGACTGGCACCCCGACTTCCCCCGCGAGGACGACCTCGGCGCCGCCGCGCTCTGGCACGAGGGCGACCCCTGGGGGCCGCGGTCGATCGTGTCCCGCAAGCAGCAGCTGGTCATCGGCTCCATCGGGTTCTTCGGCCCGCCCGAGCCGGCCGCCGACGGCGTCGCGGAGGCCGAGGTCGGCTACGGCCTCGTCGCCGCGGCCCACGGGTACGGCCTGGCCACCGAGGCGCTCACCGCCCTGCTCGGCCGTGCCGACGCCGCGGGCGTCCGGGTCCGCGCGTCCATCGCGCCCGACAACGCCGCCAGCCTCCGCGTCGCCGCGAAGACCGGGTTCACCGTCCTGCGGGGCACCACCGAGGACGGCGAGCTGGTCCTGGTCCGCCCGCTGCGCTGACGGGCCGGCCCCGGGCCGCCGCGGCGCCGGGTCTCGGCCCACCGCCGCTCGTTCCTCGCGCCGCCAGGGGCATGGGAGAATCAGACCCCGTGACCGTCCCGAACGTCCTCGCCACCCGCTACGCCGCCGCCGACCTCGCCGAGATCTGGTCGCCGGAGCACAAGATCGTCCTCGAGCGGCAGCTGTGGATCGCCGTCCTCAAGGCGCAGAAGGACCTCGGGGTCGAGGTGCCGGACGGGGTCGTCGAGGCCTACGAGCAGGTCGCCGCGCAGGGCGAGGCGGCCGTCGACCTGGCGAGCATCGCCGCCCGCGAGCGGGTCACCCGCCACGACGTGAAGGCGCGGATCGAGGAGTTCGCCGCGCTGGCCGGGCACGAGCACATCCACAAGGGCATGACCTCACGCGACCTGACCGAGAACGTCGAGCAGCTGCAGGTCAAGCAGTCGCTCGCGCTGGTGCGCGACCGCGCGATCGCCGCGCTGGCCCGGCTGGGCCGGCTGGCGGGGGAGTACGACGCGCTCGTGATGGCCGGCCGGTCGCACAACGTCGCCGCCCAGGCCACCACGCTCGGCAAGCGGTTCGCGACCGTCGCCGACGAGCTGATGATCGCGGTCGAGCGCGTCGACGACCTGCTCGGCCGCTACCCGCTGCGCGGCATCAAGGGGCCGATGGGCACCGCCCAGGACATGCTCGACCTGCTCGGCGGTGACGAGGCGAAGCTCGAGGACCTCGAGCAGCGGGTCGCCGCCCACCTCGGCTTCGACCGCGTGCTCACCAGCGTCGGCCAGGTCTACCCGCGCTCGCTCGACTTCGACGTGCTCTCCGCGCTGGTCCAGGTGACCGCCGCCCCGTCGAACCTCGCGACCACGATCCGGCTGATGGCCGGCAACGAGATCGTGACGGAGGGCTTCAAGGAGGGCCAGGTCGGCTCCTCCGCGATGCCGCACAAGATGAACACCCGCTCCTGCGAGCGCGTCAACGGCCTCGCCGTCGTCACCCGCGGCTACCTCTCCATGGTCGGCGAGCTCGCCGGCGACCAGTGGAACGAGGGCGACGTCTCCTGCTCCGTCGTACGACGGGTGGCGCTGCCCGACGCGTTCTTCGCCGTCGACGGCCTCTTCCAGACCTTCCTCACCGTGCTCGACGAGTTCGGCGCGTTCCCGGCCGTCATCCAGCGCGAGCTCGACCGCTACCTGCCCTACCTCGCCACCACCAAGGTGCTGATGGCCGCCGTGCGCAACGGCGTCGGCCGCGAGGCCGCGCACGAGGCGATCAAGGAGGCCGCCGTCGGCACCGCGCTCGCGATGCGCCAGGGCCAGGCCGAGAACGACGTCTTCGCCAAGCTCGCCGCCGACGAGCGGCTCGGCCTGACCTCCGAGCAGCTGCAGTCGCTGGTCGCCGAGCCGATCACCTTCACCGGGGCTGCCGTCGCGCAGACGCAGGCGGTGTGCCGCAAGGTCGCCGCGATCGTCGAGGCCAACCCCGCCGCGGCGGCGTACACGCCGGGCGCCATCCTCTGACGCCGCCCGGCGTCGCCGGCCCGCTGCGCGCCCGCGGCGGCATGGGGCGACCCGCCATGATGGGGAGGTGACCCGGATCGTCGTCCCCTTCCCGGTGTCGGCCGGCCGGGCGTTCGCCTTCCTCGCCGACCCGCGGAACCGGCCTGCGTGGCAGTCCTCGCTGCGGGCGGTGGCCGACGTCCTCCCCGCGGACGGTGACGCCACCGCCGCCGGCACCACCTGGACCGACCTCACGGTCGTGCCCGGCGTGCGCCCCCGGATGCGCACGACGCAGGCCGTGCCCGGTGTGCACTGGCAGGAGGACGGCCGCTGCGGCCTCGTCCGCGCCCGGCTGGACCTCTGGTTCTCGCCCGCCGACGGCGGGTGCCAGGTCGTCGCCGAGTTCCGGGTCCGGGGCCTCGCGGTCGGGCTGCCGCTCACCGTGGCCAGCCGCCCGGCGATCGCCGCCGACCTGCGCCGCGCCGCCTCCCTCGCCTGACCGGGACCGACCGGGACCGACCGGACCGACCGGGACCCATCGGGAAGGTCACGATTCGGACACATTCGGCGGGTCTGCTCGCCTGAGAGGTGAGGACCCCTCGCCAGACCGCTACATTCCGGGCCACCTGTGATGCGCGTCACAGGACGGAGGGGGCTGCGGTGCTCGCTGTTCAGAACCTCGAGGTCGTGTACGACGACGTCGTGCTCGCCCTGCGCGGGGTGAGCCTGGAGGTGCCTGACGGGAGGATCGTGGCGCTGCTGGGCGCGAACGGCGGCGGCAAGTCGACCCTGCTGCGCTCGCTGTCCGGCCTGCTCGACGTCCACGACGGCGAGATCCGCAAGGGTTCGGTCACGCTCGACGGTGAGTCCGTCGGCCAGCTCAAGCCGTCCGCGCTCGCCCGCAAGGGCATCAAGCACGTGCTCGAGGGTCGCCGGGTCTTCAAGGAGCTGACCGCGGAGGAGAACCTCCGCGTCGGCGCCTACGCCGACCGGCGCAACCTCAAGGCCAACCTGGAGCGGGTCTACGGGTTGTTCCCGATCCTGCGCGAGCGGCGCGAGGGCCAGGCCGGCCTGCTGTCCGGCGGCGAGCAGCAGATGCTCGCGATCGGCCGGGCGCTCATGTCCGACCCGCGCTACCTGCTGCTCGACGAGCCGTCGCTCGGGCTCGCGCCCAAGGTGGTCGACCAGATCCGGGACATCGTCGTCGAGATCAACAGCCAGGGCACGGGGATCCTCCTCGTCGAGCAGAACGCCTCGATGGCGCTCTCGATCGCCCACCACGGCTACGTCCTCGAGAACGGTCGCGTGGTGATGGACCGGCCGGCCGAGAAGCTGCGCGAGGACGCCGACGTCCGCGAGTTCTACCTCGGCCTCGGCGCCGAGGGTGAGGCCGCCCGGTCCTTCCGCTCCGTCAAGCACTACCGACGCCGCAAGAGGTGGGCCTCATGACCGCACCGGCGACGCCCGCGCCCGGGCCGGCCACCGCCACCACGACGACGCCGGGCGGGCCTGCCCCGGTGCTGGCCTTCGACGACGTGCACCTGTCCTTCGGTGCGGTCAAGGCCGTCAACGGGGTCAGCTTCGAGGTGCGCGAGGACGAGCTGTTCGCGGTGATCGGCCCCAACGGCGCAGGGAAGACGAGCATCTTCAACGTGCTCTCCGGCGTCTACCGGCCGCAACGCGGCTCGGTCGTCCTGGAGGGCCAGCCGATCCTCGGCATGCGGCCTCCGGCGATCGCGCGGCTCGGCGTCGCCCGCACCTTCCAGAACATCGAGCTCTTCGCCAACCTCACCGTGCTCGACAACCTGATGCTCGGGCGCCACCAGCACCTGCGCTACGGCACCCTCGCGGCGATGCTGTGGTGGGGCCGGGCCCGCAACGAGGAGCTGCGGCACCGCCGCAAGGTCGAGGAGATCGTCGACTTCCTCGAGCTCGAGCAGTGGCGCAAGATGCCCGTCGGCCTGCTGCCCTACGGCGTGCAGAAACGGGTCGAGCTCGGCCGAGCGCTCGCGATGGAGCCGCGGCTGCTGCTCCTCGACGAGCCCGTCGCCGGCATGAACCTCGAGGAGACCGAGGACATGGCGCGCTACATCCTCGACATCCGCGACGAGCTGCGCATCCCGATGATCATGGTCGAGCACGACATGGGCCTGGTGATGGACGTCGCCGACCGGGTGCTCGTCGTGGACTTCGGGACCCCGGTCGCGACCGGCACCCCCGCCGAGGTGCAGCGCAACCCCGACGTGATCCGCGCCTACCTCGGCGGTGAGGCGAACCCCGGCATCGACGAGGACGTCCGTGCGGCGGTCCGGGCGGTCGAGGACGCCGCCGACCCGGGGGCAGGGGGAGGAGGGGGAGCCACGACATGACCCGCAGCCTCGTGACCCGGATCCGTGACCGGGCCGCCACCACGCCGCACGGCGTCGCCATGCGCGAGAAGCGCCTCGGCGTGTGGCACGAGATCACCTGGGCGACCTACTGGGACACCGTGGTCGACGTCGGCCACGCGCTGCTCTCCCTCGGCGTGCAGCCGGGTGACCGGGTCGCCGTGCAGTCCGAGAACCGCCCCGAGTGGCTGTTCATGGACATCGCCGCCGTGGCGATCCGGGCGACCACGGTGGGGCTCTACCCGACGAACCCGACCGCGGAGACGTCGTACCTCCTCTCGCACAGCGGCGCCTGCGTCCACCTCGCCGAGGACCAGGAGCAGGTCGACAAGGTGCTGGAGGCCGGCGACCTGCCGGAGCTGCGCACGATCGTGCACGTCGAGACCCGCGGCCTGCGCACGTACGACGACCCGCGGCTGATGTCGTGGGAGGCGCTGCTCGAGCGCGGCCGCGAGCACCGCGCCGCGCACCCCGGGGCCGTCGAGGCCCTGGTCGACGCGGCGGAGCCCGACGACGTGATCACCCTCGTCTACACCTCCGGCACCACCGGCCCGCCGAAGGGCGCGATGCTCACGGTCCGCAACGCGGAGTTCGTGCTGGAGACCGTGCTCGAGCGGAGCCCGTTCGCGCGGCCGGCGCCGGGCCCCAGGGACATGACGCTGTCCTACCTCCCGCTGTGCCACGTCGCCGAGCGGGTGCTGACGACCTGGTACAACGCCGGCGCCGGCACCCAGGTCAACTTCGCCGAGTCCATCGAGACCGTGCCGCAGAACCTCCGTGAGGTGCAGCCGACCCTCTTCTTCGCCGTCCCCCGGATCTGGGAGAAGCTGCTGGCGACGGCGCGGATCAAGCTCGACTCCGCGACCTGGGCCAAGCGCCGGTGGGCCGCCTTCTGGCTGCGTCGCGCGGACGGCCTCGGGGAGAAGCTCGCCGCCAACGGCGGTCGGCACACCGCCGCCACCCGCCTGGTGTACGCCGTCGGCTGGCTGTTGTTCTACCGCGCCCTGCGCGACCGGCTCGGCCTGCGCCGGGTGCGGCACGCGAGCTCCGGCGCGGCACCGATCGCCCCCGAGGTGCTGCAGTTCTTCATGGGCATCGGCGTGCCGATGCACGAGCTCTACGGGATGACCGAGAACGCCGCGGTGGCCACCGCCAACCGGCCGGGCCGGGTCAGGCTCGGGACGGTCGGCGAGGCGCACGACGGCATCGAGGTCCGCATCGACGAGGAGACCGGCGAGATCCTCACCCGCCACCCAGCGGTCTTCGCCGGCTACTGGCAGGACCCCGAGGCGACGGCGCGCACGCTGAGCGAGGACGGCTGGCTGCACACCGGCGACGTGGGGGAGTGGGTCGACGGCACCCACCTGCGGATCACCGACCGGATGAAGGACATCATCATCACCGCCGGCGGCAAGAACGTCGCGCCGTCCGAGATCGAGAACGCGCTGAAGGCCTCGCCCTACATCAAGGAGGCGGTCGTCATCGGCGACGGCCGCAAGTACCTCACCGCCCTGATCGGCATCGAGCTCGACACCGTCGGCGCCTGGGCCCAGCAGCGGCGCATCGCCTTCACGACCTACCGCGACCTCTCCGAGAAGGAGGAGGTGCGCGACCTCGTCCAGCAGGTCGTCGACGACGTCAACTCCCGCCACAACCCGGTCGAGCAGATCAAGTCGTTCCGGATGCTGCCCAAGGAGCTCGACCACGAGGACGGCGAGCTCACCGCGACCCAGAAGGTCAAGAGGTCCGCGATCGACGCGATGTTCCACGACCTGGTCGAGTCGATGTACCGAGGCCAGGAGGCGGGTGCCCGATGACCCAGCTGCTCGGAGCGGTGGCCGGCGGGATCGGCGTCGGCTCGATCTACGCGCTGCTCGCGCTCGGCTTCGTGATCATCTACAAGTCGATGGGCGTCATCAGCTTCGCCCAGCCCGCGTTCCTGCTCGCCGGCACGGTGCTGGTGACCTACCTGTCGCCCGAGATCGGCTTCTTCCCGGCGCTGGTCGTCGGCTCGGTCGCCATCGCGGGTGTCGCCCTCGTCGTCGAGCGCGTCGCGATCCGGCCGATGGTCGGCAAGGCCGTCTTCGTCATCGCGATCATCACCATCGGCATCGACATCATCGTCCGGATCGTCTCCGGCATGTTCGTCGGCTCCGACCAGCGCACCGTCCGCGACCCGTGGGGCCTCGACGCGTGGGAGGTCGGCGGCGTCTACGTCGAGCAGCGCGACCTCGCGGCGTTCGCCGTCACCACGGTCCTGGTCCTCGCGCTCTTCGCGTTCTTCCGCTGGACCCCGATCGGCCTCGCCATGCGGGCCTCGGCCCTGGACCAGGAGGCCGCGATGGCGCAGGGCGTCAACGTCGGCACCGTGTTCGCGGTGTCCTGGGCGCTGGCCGGTGCCCTCGCCACGGTCGCCGGAGTCTTCGCGGCAGCCGGGCGCACCGTCGACCAGAACCACTGGCACATCGCGCTGCTCGCGCTTCCGGTCATCATCCTCGGCGGCCTCGACTCGCTCGGCGGCGCGGTGCTCGGCGGTCTGGTCATCGGCATCACCCAGCAGGTCGTCACCACCTACCACCGCGACTGGTTCCCCGGCCTCGACACCAACATCGGCTCGATCACGCCCTACCTGGTGATGCTGGTGGTGCTCCTCGTCCGGCCCTACGGGCTCTTCGGAACGCGGGAGGTCGAACGCGTATGACCGCCACCCGGACGCGCCGGCTCGCCCCGCTCGGGCGCCCCGAGCTCTACACCAGCTACCGCCAGGACATGGCGCTGCTCAACACCCGCTCGAAGATGCTGGGTGCGCTGGGCGTGCTGGTCGTCGCGGCGCTGATGCCGCTGATGGTCTCGGACAACCTGCTGCTCATCCTGGCCAGCGGCCTGGTGCTCGCGATCGGAGCGATCGGGCTCAACCTCGTCACCGGGTACGCCGGCCAGGTCTCCCTCGGCCACGCCTTCTTCGTCGGCGTCGGCGCCTACACCGCAGCCGCCATGGCCGGTGACCCGGACGGGCGCTACCTCGGCCTCGGCATCGACTTCATGCCGCTGTGGCTGCTCGGCGCCGGCCTGGTGGCTGCGCTGTGCGGCGCGGTGGTCGCGCCGCTGGCCACCCGGCTGCGGGGGCTCTACCTGGCGATCGTCACGCTCGGCCTGGTCTTCATCGGCCAGTACTTCTTCTTCGAGTGGGACGAGCTGACCGGCGGTTCGCAGGTCGGCCGCGACGCCGCGAAGCCGGTGCTGCTCGGCATCGAGTTCACGGCCGACTACGGCTTCAAGGGCGGCTGGACCGAGGAGCAGAAGCTCTACTGGCTGTTCCTCGCGGTCCTCGTGATCGCCGCCCTCGTCGCCCGCAACATCGCCCGCTCCCGCGTCGGGCGCGCGTTCTCCGCGATCCGCGACCGCGACGTCGCCGCCGGCGTGATGGGCGTCAACCTGACCCGCTACAAGATCATCGCGTTCACGATCTCCTCGTTCTACGCGGGGATCGCGGGCGCGCTGATGTTCTCCGCGAGCGGCCACTTCACGCCGGAGTCCTTCAACCTGCTGCTCTCGGTGCAGTTCATCGCGATCGTGCTCATCGGCGGGGTCGCGACCATCTCCGGCACCATCATGGGCGCGATGCTGATCGCGCTGCTCCCGCGGATCGCGAGCGAGCTGCCCGCCTTCGTGCCGTTCCTGTCGACCTCGGCCAGCGAGCACCCGAACATCTTCGACTTCGAGCAGATCATGTACGGCGTCCTCATCGTCGCGTTCCTGCTGTTCGAGCCACGGGGCCTGTTCGGGATCTGGCACCGCGTCCGCACGTACTGGAAGAGCTATCCCTTCTCCTACTGACCTCGGTCGAGCCCGACCGTGCCGGGGACCGCACCACCACCACAACACCAGGAGGAACCGTGAACCGTAGGTCGAGAAGTGTGGGGGTCCTCGCGACCGCCCTGACCGTGACCCTTGCCCTCGCGGGCTGCGGTCGTGACGACGACTCCGGCAGTGGGGGCGCCGGACCGGGCGTGACCGACGACCCGTGCCCCAACGCCGTCGACGACAGCAAGGGCTGCATCTACCTCGGGACCATCACCGACCTCACCGGTGTCTTCAAGGGCGTCGGGGAGCCGTTCACCGCCGGCCAGAAGGCCTTCTGGGACGAGATCAACAAGGCCGGCGGCGTCGGCGACTACGAGGTCGACGTGACCAGGCACGTCAAGGACAGCGGCTACGACCCCGAGAAGCACGCCGAGCTCTTCAACGAGATCAAGGACGACATCCTCGCGGTCAGCCAGTCGCTCGGCACGGCCCACACCAACGCGATCCTCGAGGACGCGACCAACGAGTCCATCCTCATCGGCCCGGCCTCCCTCGGCTCCAACTGGATCTTCGACGACATCTCGATCGAGGTCGGCTCCAGCTACTGCACCGAGGCGATGAACGCCGTCGACTACGCCGCCGACCAGGGCGCCAGGTCGATCGCCGTCGTGCACTTCCCGGGCGACTACGGCGACGACGCGATGGTCGGCGCCCGGATCGCCGCGGAGGAGCGGGGCCTGAAGTTCACCGACGTCCCGACCGGCACCGTGGACGGCGGCGACGACCAGTCGGCGGCCATCGGCGCGGTGCTGAAGGCCAAACCGGACTACGTCATCATCGCCACCGGGCCGAAGGAGATGGCCTCGGTCGTCGGCGGCACCGCGGCGCAGAAGTTCACCGGCAAGTTCATCGGCTCGATCCCGAGCTGGAACGCCGCCGTCCTCGACTCGCCGGCCGGACCGGCGATCCAGGCGCTCTACATGCAGGCCAGCTCGTTCCCGACCTGGGAGGCGGACGTGCCCGGCATGGAGAAGATGCGTGCGGCCGCCGGTGACACCGCACCGAACGACTGGTTCTCGATCGGCTACAGCAGCGGCTACGTGATGAAGGCGATCCTCGAGAAGGCGCTCGAGGACGACAAGCTCGACCGCGAGGGCCTCGTCGACGTCGCCAACAGCCTGACCGGCATCGACAGCGAGGGCACCCTCCCGGAGGGCACCGCGAACTGGGCCGGCGACCCGAACGACGACGCCGTCCGGGTCACCCAGCTCAACAAGGTCGACCCGAAGGCCTCCTCGAAGATCTCGCTCGCCGTCGACCCGTTCACCGGGCCGACCGCCGAGAACTACGAGTTCACCGAGCCCTGCTACCTGATGAAGTGACGATGATGAAGTGACGATGGCGTGACCCGACCGGGCCGGCAGCGCCCGGGAGGAGCAGAGCGGCCCGTCGATCCGTGAGGATGGGCGGGCCGCTCTCGTGCTCCGTGCCTGGTGGCCGGCAGCTGGTGGCCGGTCGGCTGGTGGCCGGTCGGCTGGTGGCCGTGCTCAGGAGCCGGCGACGTCCAGGACGACCTCGAACTCCAGCAGGTCCGCACCGGTGGCGACCGGCTTGCGCGGGGCCTCGCCCGGCTGCTCGGCGTGCGCCGCCCGGCCCTGGCCGTCGCGCCACGCGGCGAACGACTCCTCGTCGGCCCAGTGCGTCACCACGAAGTAGCGGTCCTCCCCGGCGGTGGGGCGCAGCAGCTGGAACCCGAGGAACCCGGGGGAGCCCTGGACCGAGTCGGCCCGGGCGGCGAACCTCTTCTCGAGCTCGGGGCCGGCGCCCTCGGGGACCTTGATGGCGTTGATCTTCACGACGGACATGCGGCGAGCCTAGTGGCGCCGCGGGCACCCGGCCGCGGGATCAGGCCTTGGCCACACCGCCCCAGTTCGCCAGCTTGGTCGCGATCGCGTGCAGGTCCGCCGGCTCGCGGGTGCCGGGCGCGAACGGCGCGAAGAACCACACGTGGAAGTGGCCGCGGTGCGCGCCGTACCGACTCACGTCGACGTACGACGTCTCCGGCAGGTTCTCGATGATGCGGGTCAGCCGGTTCGAGATCCGGCCGAACTGGGAGGCGAGCTCGTCGTCGAGCTGGCCGACCCGGGTGTGCTCGCGGGTCTGCAGCAGCAGCGACGCCGCCATCTCGGCCGGCCCGTCGGTGTAGGAGAGGATCCAGCTCTCGTCCTCCCAGACGATGCGCTCCGGGGCGACCCCGGCGCACTCGGGGCACTCGGCCCCGATCTCCGCGCGCTTGGCGCCGACGATCCTCGCCCAGACTTCCTCAGCGGTCTCCGTCATGGCGACACTGTGCCACCCGCCCCCGGTCCGCCGGGCAGCGACCCCCGGAAGTCGGGCCTGCCGCTCCGCCCGCCGGATCCCCCGGGGCGACACCCCCGGTGCGGGAGGTCAATAGGCTGTCGTCCGTGACGCTCGCGAACATCCCGCCCGCCCCGGAGCTCCCCGGCGCCCGCCACCTGCACTCCGGCAAGGTCCGCGACCTCTACGAGGTCACCGAGGGCGAGCACGCCGGCAAGCTGCTGATGGTCGCCAGCGACCGGCTCTCCATCTTCGACTTCGTGCTCGAGACGACGATCCCGGACAAGGGCGAGATCCTCACCCGGATGTCGCTGTGGTGGTTCCAGCAGCTCGCGGACCTGGTGCCGAACCACGTCGTGTCGACCGACGTCCCCGAGGCGGTGCGTGGTCGTGCGGTGGTCTGCGAGCGGCTCGAGATGTTCCCCGTCGAGTGCGTCGCGCGCGGCTACCTGACCGGCTCCGGCCTGCTCGACTACCGGGCCACCGGCGAGGTCTGCGGGATCGCGCTGCCCGCGGGGCTGGAGGACGGGAGCCGGCTGCCCGAGCCGATCTTCACCCCGGCGACCAAGGCCGAGCTCGGCGACCACGACGAGAACGTGTCGTACGACGCCGTGGTCGGCACCGTCGGCGCGGAGACCGCCGCGGCGCTGCGCGACCTGACGCTGCGGGTCTACGGCCGCGCCGAGGAGCTCGCCCGCGAGCAGGGAATCATCCTGGCCGACACCAAGCTCGAGTTCGGGGTCGGTGCCGGTGTCGCCGACGGGGCGATCGTGCTCGCCGACGAGGTGCTCACCCCCGACTCCTCGCGCTACTGGCCGGCCGACGACTGGGTGCCCGGCCGCGCGCAGCCGTCGTACGACAAGCAGATCGTGCGCAACTGGGCGCTCTCCGCCGACAGTGGCTGGGACAAGGCCTCCGGTGAGGCCCCGCCGCCGCTGCCCCCCGAGGTCGTCGAGCGGACCCGCTCGCGCTACATCGAGGCCTACGAGCGGCTCACGGGCGAGACGTTCTGACGGTCCGGTCGGTCCGGTTGGGCCGGTGCACACCCGCGCGGGCGAGGTGATGTTCGCGCGCACAGTGACCGCAGTCACGGACCGCCAGTAGGTTGGCCCCCATGACGAACCTCGCCGGTTTCCTCGAGAACAGCGCCCAGGCCTACCCCGACCGCACCGCCATCGTCCTCGGCGACACCCGGCTGAGCTACCCGCAGCTCGACGGCGTCGCCAACCAGGTGGCGAACCTGCTGGTGTCGCGGGGCATCCAGCCCGGTGACAAGGTGGCCATCAGCTGCCCCAACCTGCCGTACTTCACGATCGTCTACTACGGCATCCTCAAGGCCGGCGCGACCGTCGTCCCGCTCAACGTGCTGCTGAAGGGCCGCGAGGTCGCCTACCACCTCGGCGACTCCGACGCGAAGGCCTACTTCGCCTTCCAGGGCACGCCGGAGCTGGCGATCGGCGCCGAGGCCCACGCCGGCTTCCAGGAGGCCGCCGGCTGCGAGCACTTCTTCGTCATCACCGCCGACCCCGCTGCGGCCTCGCCGATCGAGGGCACCGAGACCCTCGGCCAGGCGCTCGCCGGGCAGGCGCCCACGTTCGACACCGTCGAGGTCGACGACGACGACACCGCCGTCATCCTCTACACCTCCGGCACCACCGGCCAGCCCAAGGGCGCCGAGCTGCGGCACCGCAACATGCGGGACAACGCGCTCGCCAGCGAGGCCCTGTTCGGTGCGAACGCGGACGACCCGGACACCTACCTGTGCGTGCTGCCTCTCTTCCACTCCTTCGGCCAGACCGTCATCCAGAACGGCGCCCTCGCCTACGGCGGCACGATCGTGATGCTGCCCCGCTTCGAGGCCGCCCCTGCGATCGGCCTGATGCTCAAGGAGTCGGTCAGCTTCTTCGCCGGCGTCCCGACGATGTACTGGGGCCTGCTCAACGCCCTCGACGACTCGGTCGACGTCAAGACCCTCGCCGCCAACCTCCGCGTCGCGGTGGCCGGCGGCGCCGCGCTCCCGGTCGAGGTGCACCACCAGTTCGAGGAGCGCTTCGGCGTCACCATCCTCGAGGGCTACGGCCTCTCGGAGACCTCCCCGGTCGCGAGCTTCTCCCGCCTCGGCGCGGAGGTCCGGGTCGGCTCCATCGGCACCCCTATCCCCGGCGTCGAGATGAAGCTGATCGACCCCGACGGCTGGGACGAGGTCACCGACCCCGACGGCATCGGCGAGATCGCCATCAAGGGCCACAACGTGATGAAGGGCTACTACAAGCGCCCCGACGCCACGGCCGAGGCGATCAACGACGAGGGCTGGTTCCGCTCCGGTGACCTCGCCCGCAAGGACGCCGACGGCTGGTACTACATCGTCGACCGGTCCAAGGACATGATCATCCGCGGCGGCTACAACGTGTACCCCCGCGAGATCGAGGAGGTCCTGCTCACCCACCCGGCGATCTCGCTGGCCGCGGTCATCGGCGTCCCCCACGAGAGCCACGGCGAGGAGATCAAGGCGTTCGTGATCCTCAAGCCCGGCGCGTCCGCGACCCCCGACGAGATCGTGGCCTGGGGCAAGGAGCAGATGGCGGCGTACAAGTACCCGCGCATCGTCGAGGTGGTCGAGGCCCTGCCGATGACCGCCACCGGCAAGATCCTCAAGCGCGAGCTCGGCTGATGGGCCGCGGTGACGCCCGCCCGCCGCTCGAGCGTGCGCTCGAGGCAGCCGGCGGGCTGAAGGCCGGGTCGTGGGAGAGCGTCGCGACCCTGGCCCTCCTGGCGCTCGAGCTCCACGCCGCCGGCCGGCACGACGACGCGCAGCGCCTGCGCCGCCAGGCGTCCGACGCCGCCGACTCCCTGAAGCCCGGCTCCTGGGAGTCGGCGCGCGCCCTCACCTGGCTGGCCCGCGCCGAGCGCGAGCTCGGCTGAGGCGGAGCGGCTCCGCGCCCGAAGCCGCATGTAACACGTGGTTCGCGGCTCTGGGGTGCGCGCGCCGCATGTAACACGTCGTTCGCGGCTCTTGTCGGCGCACGCCGCATGCAACACGTCGTTCGCGGCTCTTGTCGGCGCACGCCGCATGCAACACGTCGTCCGCGGCTGTGGCAGCCCGCTGGCGTATGTTCACGCCCCTCCCAGCGGCCTCTTCCCGCGGTCTCGGGGCTGCCAGGTCGGCGATCAGCGTGTGACACCGGCGGTCGGGCTGCCAGGTCGGCGACCAGCGTGTTACAGGGTCGGCCGGGCTGCCAGGCCCGCGATCAACGTGTTACACCGGCGGTCGGGCGGCCAGGCCAGCGATCACCGTGTGACAACGGGGAGCCACCGGCCGGCCCGGCCGTCGCCCATGCGGCACCTACCCTGCGGGCCCGCGCCGGGCACGAGCCCGGCTGACGGCGGCCGCGGCGCAGGTCGGCGCCAGCAGCAGGCTGGCGACCAGCCAGCCCCTGCCGGTCTGCCGGCCCGCCTCCTCGACGGTCGGCGCGAGTGCCGACGGGTCGACGGTGTCGGCCCCGGCGAGGAAGCGCGGCGCCGCCAGCGGACCGGCCGCCGCGGGCTCGCTCCAAGCGACCGCCCGGCCGTCCGCGCACCGCTGGGTCGTGGGCAGCAGCACCTGCTCGCCGGCCGCGGCGGCCAGCCGGGCGGTGAGCAGCGCCGGCTCGTCGGTCGGTACGGCGGCGGGCCCGGTCACCGGTCGCCACGTCACCTCGCCGCCGGCGACCTCGTGCGTCCAGCCGTCGGGGTCGCCGACCGCCACCACGGCGGCACCCGCAGGCAGGGAGACCCTCACCGCGTCGGTCGGTCCCGCGCACGCGTCGACCAGCTGCAGGGACACGTCGGCGGTGCCGTCCCCGCGGCCGACGGCCTGGGTGACGCTCGGCCGCCCGGGCCCGGGATCGTCGACCGCAGCGGCCCCAGCGGGACCGGACGACAGCAGCACGACCGCGGCGGCGATCGTCCCGGCGACCGGGACGACCCGTGCCCGGTGGGTGGCTCGGCGGCTCACTGGACCTCGATCCTTCCGATGGCGACGGGCTCCTCGAAGCGGCTCAGCGGGACGGCCAGGGTGACCTCCCAGGTCCCGGCCACCGGCAGGTCGGCGGTCGCCTCCCACGTGCCGGACGCCGACGGCGTGACCGGTCGGCGCAGCGGCCCGACCTCGCGCTCGGGCTGGAGCAACGTGAGCGTGGGTGGACCGTCGAGCTCGACCGGCCGGCCGTTGGGGTCGGTGACGCGGAGCCGGACGCCGTTGACGCCCGGGCGCCCGGGCGCGAGCGTGACGTCCGCGCTCAGCCCGTCGCCCACGTCCACCGTGACGGTGCGCTCGGCCGCGGGTGGCGGCGGTTCGGTCGCCGACCGGGCAGGCGGCGTGAGATTGACCAGCACCCCGGTGGCCGCGACGACGGCGACCAGCACCCCGGCCTCGCAACGGACGACGGTCCGCAGCCGCCCCTCGGCGCCGGCCGGGTCCTCGCGCGGTCCCGTGCCCAGACGGGGGAGCAGCCGGTAGCGGTTCCAGCCCGCGAGCGCGACGACCGGCAGCACCAGGGCCACCTTCAGCAGCACGGTGCGGCCGTAGCCCGTGTCCCAGAGCCCGCTCACGGAGTGCGCGACCTGCCAGTAGAGCACCAACCCGGCCGCGACCAGGCCCAGCACGCTGACCGCGGCCGCCCCGGAGAACCGGGCGACCAGCACGGCCCGGGCCGCGGGCCGTAGCCCGGTGCCGGGCGCGAGCGCGAGGCCGAGCGCGACCAGGCCGCCCCACCACAGCGCCGCCGCGCCGAGGTGGACGAGGTCGGCGCCGAGCACCACCGCGGCAGGGCCGGAGCTGCGGGTGTGCCCGACCAGCACCATCGCGGCCAGGGCGGTCGCCGCCGACGCCGCCGCCAGCACGTCGAGGCCGCGCCGCAGCGCCACCACGGTGACCAGCACGCCGACCACCACGACCGCCGCGGTCGTCGCCGACGCACCGCGGACCGCCTCCGACCAGGTGTCGGCCGACCACCACGCGGCGAGCGGCTCGCCCCGCGTGCGCAGGGCGGACAGCGGCGCCAGCAGGGTGCTGCCGAGGGCAGCCAGCACCGCGAACCCTCCAGCGGTCCGGTGCCACCGACGCACCAGCACCGCGTCGCGTCGGACCGCCACCGGGGCCAGCAGCGTGGCGACGCCGACGAGCCCGGCCAGGCCGAGCAGGCCGGCGTACTGCACCCCCGTCGCGATTGCCTGGGCGAGCCGCACGTCGTGCTGCTCGGTGACCACGGGGACGGCGGGGGCGTGCGCTGACGGTGCGCCGACCGCGAAGGTCCACGCGCCGGCGACGGGGTGGGAGTCGCTGGAGGTGACCCGCCAGGTGACGACGTGGGTGCCGTCCGGCAGCGCCTCCTCGAGGCTGATCGACAGCACCCGGTCGCGGACCGAGAAGTCGCTGGCGACCTCCGCGCCGTCGGGGCCGAGGACCTGGTTGCCCGCGGCCGCGAGGGTGACGGGCTCGTTGAAGGTGACGCTCAGCTCGTTCGGTGCCTCCGGCACCACCTCGTTGTCGGCGGGGTAGGTCCCGACCGGGCGGGCGTGGGCCTGGGCAGGGGAGGGCGAGCCGACCACCAGCAACGCCGCGACGGCGAGCAGCACCAGGGCTGCCCACCGTCGTGGCGTGCGGGGTGCGGCCGCCCGTACGGGCGTCCGCACGGCCGGCTCAGCGGCGGGAGCGGGCGAGGGCGGCACAGCCGGCGAGCAGACCTGCGGCGCCGAGGCCGAGACCGGTCCACGCCAGGCCGTCGCCCGAGGCCGACGCTTCGGCCGTCGCGACGGCGTGCTCATCGGCCTCGCCGAGCGCGTCCTCGGCCTCCGCGCCGCCGTGGTGGCCCTCGCCGGTCGCGTCGGTCAGGGTGAACGCAGGCGCGGGGTACTCCGGCTCGTCGGCGCCCTCGGCGGCGACCTGGACCCACGCGTTCTCGCCCCTGGTGCACTCCTGCACCACCGGGAGCACGAGCTGCTCGCCGACCGCGTCGGGAAGGGCGAGCTGGAGCTCGAACGTCTCGCGGTAGCCGTCGGCGAGCGGCTCCTCGGCGGCGAAGACGACGGCGGCGACACGCTCGGTGTAGTGGCCGCCGTGGCCGTCGTCGACCGGCTCGTCCAGCTCCTCCATCACCTTCTCCACGCTCCAGCCGGCCTTGACCGTCGGGGTCACGGAGATGACGCCGTCGGGCACCTGGAAGGTCATCGACGTGGTCGGGGCCTCGCCGCACCCGTGGCCGACCGAGAACGTGAGCACCGAGTAGGCGCCCGCGCTGGTGGTGGACGGGTTCACGGTCACGTGGGCCCCGGCGGAGGGGGCGCAGAGCAGCACGGCGGCGGCCGCGGCGGGGACGACGGCGGCACGGGCCAGGCGCGAGCGGACGGACAGGGCAGGGGAGGTCGAGACGTCGGACATGGGGGTCTCCTGAGGAAGGACGGGCGGGTACGGCGGTGCTGCGGGTCCTCAGGGAGCCGGGGGACCGCGCCGTACGACGACGTGGTCGAGCAGCGGGGCTGCGGTGCACCGTGCCGGGGCGGCGACGGGCAGGGGAGCGGTGGCGGGCAGGGCGGCGGACCGGAGCACGCGGACGGCCAGGCTGACGACCGCCCACCACTCCCACCACAACCGCTCACCGTGCGCGAGGCCGGCGGCGACCAGCGCCAGGCCGGCGAGGTGCGCGGCGAGCATCGGTGCCGGCGGCAGGTGCGCGTCGTGGCCGTGGAGGTAGCCGGCGAGCAGGTGGACGGCGAGCTGCGGAGCAGCGAGCAGCAGCACGACGACCGTCGCGGTGAGCCGACGACCGGCGAGGACCCCGGCGACCAGGACGGTCGCCACGCCGACGGGGAGCACGGCGAGGAGGGGCGCTTGCCCACCGGCCGTACCGTGCGCAGCGACCGCGCCGAGCGTCGCCCAGCAGCCCACGGCAAGGGCGCGGGCCCCGCGGGCGAGGGACGAGGTCGGTGCGATCACGGCGCCGATGCTCGCACCGAAAAGCCGCGTCCCCCGGGCCGCTTACAGGATGTTTACACGCCGTTGCGCGACCGTCCTGGTCCCCGCGTGGAGTCCCAGTCGGTGTCTCAATCAAGGTCGTCGGACCTTTACTGTCGAGGCGTCACCAGAAACACGCACGTCCCGGAACGACGGCACCGGCGAAACGCGCGACCGAGAAGTTGATGGCCCTGGCAACACGAGAGGTCATCCGCATGTCGCACAACTCCGCCGTCCGTCCGTCCGCCCCCGCCGCGTCCCGTCGGCGCCGCGCCGCCGCCCGCCTCGGGATGTCGTCGCTCGCCGCCGCCACGATCGCCGGCACCGCCTTCACCTGCCTCCCGGCAGCGCAGGCGGACCACGACGGCCACGGCACCGGCCGCATCCACGGGATCGTGCTGGAGACGGGCCGGATCATCGCGCCCGGTATCGACGTCTCGCTCTACAAGGCAGACGGCGAGTTCGTCCACGCCACCGTCACCGACAGCTCCGAGGGCGCCTTCGCCTTCGAGGGGCTCGAGCCCGGCGCCTACGTGCTCTGGTACGAGAACCAGAACCAGGCCGTCACCGAGTGGTGGCAGAACCAGCCCGACCAGGCGTCCGCCACCCCCATCCAGCTCAGCGAGGGCCAGTCCTTCCAGGCCGACGCCTACCTGACCGACGTCAGCGAGAACCTGGTCCCGCCGACGATCACCGGTACGGCGACCGTGGGCTCGACCCTCACCGCCAGCCGCGGGCAGTGGTTCCCGACGGTCAACGTCAACTTCTCCTACCAGTGGCTCCGCGGCAACCAGCCGATCAGCGGCGCCACGGCCGAGACCTACAAGGTCACCGCCGCCGACGCCGGCCAGACCATCTCGGTGCGGGTCATCGCCGAGGTGCAGGGCGGCACGGAGTCGGCGACGAGCCTGCCGACCGCCACCGTCCCCGGCGGCCAGCCGCCCGTCACCGCCGTCGTCGGGACGGCCGCCCCCACGATCAGCGGTCCGAAGGTCGAGGGCTCGGTGCTCACCGCGACCACCGGCGCCTGGACCCCGAGCGACGTCACCGTCAGCTACCAGTGGCTGCGCGGCGGGCAGCCGATCACCGGCGCGACCGGCCCGGCCTACACGACGACGTCCGCCGACGTGGGCCAGTCGCTGACCGTCAGGACGACGGCCTCGAAGGCCGGCCTCGCGGCGGCCACCCAGGCCTCGGCGGCGCACGGGCCGATCACCGCGGCCCCCGTCGTCGTGACCCCGCCGACCAGCGTGACCGCACCGAAGGTGTCGGGCACCGCCCGCGTCGGCGGCACGCTCTCCGCCTCGACCGGCGCCTGGGGTGGCAGCCAGGGCACCTACGGCTACCAGTGGACGAAGGGCGGCAAGCCGATCGCCGGCGCGACCGGCCCGAAGCTGAAGCTCGCCCCCGCGCACGCCGGTGCGTCGATCGCGGTCGTCGTCACGGCCACCAACGCGGCCGGCACCACGAGCAAGGCCTCGTCGGCGGTGAAGGTCGCCAAGGCGCCCACCACCCTCACGGTGAAGGCCACCGGCGGCGCGAAGCAGGTCAAGGTCGCGGTCAAGACCGCCGGTGCCGGCAAGCGCAGCGGCAAGGTCAAGGTCACCGTCAAGGTCGGCAAGAAGACGGTCGTGAAGAACACGACCCTGGTGGCGGGGGCCCGCACGCTCACGGTCAAGGGGCTGCCCAGGGGCACGGCCAAGGTGACCGTCGCCTACCTCGGCGACAGCTCGAGCGCCGCCGCCACCAAGAAGGTCACCACCAAGGTGCGCTGACCGCCGGCGACCCGATCGCCGCCCACGATCCGCGACGACCGACCCCCTACGGCCGTCGCGCCCCGGCTCGGGCCGGGAGGGCGGTGGCGTCGTCCCGCCACCGCCCACCCACCTCACGGCAGAACAAGGAGATCATGTGAACGCGACACTGAGCGTGCCCTGGAGGTCACGCAAGCTCGCCGCCGTTGCCGCGGTCGCTCTCGGCCTGTCCTGTGCCACGACGGCGTACGTCGTCAGCCAGGACGACGTCGCCGGCACCGAGCCCGGCATGAGCAGCGACTTCGAGGTCGTCGGCAACGGCGACCTGCCCACCAAGAAGCCCGCGCTCGGCGCCGACCGGGCCCCGCTGTCGGCCGAGGAGACCGGCTACGCCATCTCGATCGCGTCGAAGGACGCCAGCATCCCCGCCGGCGCCACCGACGTCCGCGGCGAGTCCGGCCCCGAGTTCCTCTACGCCGACCTCCCCGAGGTGGGTGCCGAGACCTCCGGTCGCAAGGTGGTCGTCGCGCTGTACGACTACACGACCGACACGTCGTTCGACATGCTCGTCGACCTCGAGGCCGGCAAGGTCGTGAAGTCGACCAAGTCGGTCAAGGCGCAGCCGCCCACGTCGGCCGACGAGGCGGACGTCGCGATGCAGATCGCGATCGACTCCACCAAGGACCTCCTGTTCAAGTCCGAGTTCGAGGACAACATGGGCGTCCCGCTCATCGCCCCTGACCAGGTCGAGTACGTCGCCGGGTCGTGGGTGTTCAACAAGACCACCTCGAAGGGTCAGGAGTGCGGCGAGGACCGCTGCGCCCAGCTGATGGTGTCCACGGCTGCCGGTACCTACCTGAACACGTGGGACTTCGTCGTGAACCTGTCCACCAAGTCGATCGTGAAGACCCAGTGATGAAGAAGGGAGTCGGGATGCGCAAGAAGTCCCTGGCGCGGCTCACCGCCGCCCTCGCCGCCCCCGCGCTGCTGACCGGTGGTGTGGTCGCCCAGGTCGCCACCGCCAGCCCCGCGCAGGCGGCTGACAGCCCGCTCGCGTGTGACGCAAGCCTGATCGAGAAGAAGCTGGAGAACGGCGCCGAGTGGCGCATGTGCGCCCGCATCCACCCGGTCAAGGGCCTCATCCTCGAGCAGATCGAGTTCAAGCCCGCCACCGGCGACTACGAGTACTCCGGCTTCAAGCGGATCATCGACCAGCTGAACATCGCCCAGCTGAACGTGCCGTACGACACCGGCCACGTGCAGTACGACGACATCACGTCGTACGGCTTCGGCAAGCAGTACCTGCAGGAGCAGGGCCCGGAGGTCTGCAAGGGCGAGGCGCTGCCCGTCGAGCAGTCCTTCACCTACAGCGGTCGCCTCGTCGAGCGCACCATCCCGGGCATCTGCGTCCAGGAGGACTCGACGGGCATCATGACCCACGCCCAGGAGACCCAGATCGGCGGCGGCACGCTCTACGTCGACCACGGCACGGGCCTCGCGGTCTCCTCGATCTCGAAGATCTCCTGGTACGAGTACCAGCAGCGCGTGGTCTTCGACGACCACGGCCAGATCGAGGTCGGGCTCGGCGCCACCGGTGACATCGCGCCGGCGTGGGCCTCCACCAACCCGAACTCGTTCTTCCACAACAACGAGAAGACCGGCTGGCCGCTGTCCGGCCCGTCGCAGGTCACGTCCGGCGGCAGCACCCAGACGATCCAGTCCTACGCCGCGTCGCACTGGCACAACGCGATCTTCAAGGTCGACTTCGGCATCGACAAGGCCGAGCGCCAGGTCGTCGAGCAGTACGACTTCTCCAGCCCCGGCGCTGGCACCCGGGCCCCGATCATCGAGCGCCAGAAGACCGTGATGGACGCGGCCTTCAGCTCGGTGGCCGGTGTCGACCACGACGAGCTGTCGTGGTGGCGGGTCATGAACCCGGCGAGCAAGAACTTCGACGGCCACGCGCGGTCGTACGAGATCGTCAACCAGAACTACGCGAACAAGACGATCCCGTACACCACCCCGCTGGTGTCCTTCACCAACTACCGGGCGTGCGAGGAGTACGCGTCGAACAACCTCAACGCCGGCTGCCCGGGCCAGAACGTCCTCGACTACGTGGCGAACGACAACCACCAGCTGACCGACCCGGTCGCCTGGATCAACGTCGGCTTCCACCACACCGACAAGGACGAGGACCAGTCGCCGATGCCGATCCACTGGCAGAAGTTCCAGCTGGTCCCCCGCGACTTCTTCGCCCAGAAGCCGACCATCAAGGATGCCCGCAAGTGCATCAACGGCCCGTTCTCGTCGGTCAACGCGGTGACCAAGCCGTGCACCCCGGAGAACACCGCGGCGCCGAAGATCACGGACAAGAACGACCCGACCGCGGCGGTCGTCCCGGCCGTCGGCAAGACCCTGACCGTCTCGAACGGCACCTGGCGCAGCGCTGCCCAGTCGCTGACCTACGCCTACACCTGGTTCCGCAACGGTGAGGCCGTGGCGACCGGTCAGGACTACACGCTGACCGAGGCCGACAACAACTCGGTCATCATCGCCAAGGTCACCGCGTCCGCGACGGGCTTCCCGTCCGGCACCGTCGAGACCGCCGCCGTCACCTTCGGCACCCCGCCGGCGACGGAGGACCCGACCGACGAGCCGACCGACGAGCCGACCGACGAGCCCACCGACGAGCCGACCGACGAGCCCGTCGTCGCGGTCTCCTCGACCACGGCCGTCAAGGTCGCCGCGAAGGTGAAGACGGGCAAGGCCTTCCCGGTCACCGTCACCGTCAAGTCGGCCAAGCCGGTCACCGGCAAGGTCACCGTGAAGTTCAACGGCAAGTCCAAGTCGGTCACCCTGGTGAGCGGCAAGGGCACGGTGAAGTTCACCGCCCCGAAGAAGCTCGCGACCTACAACGTGGTCGCCAGCTACGCCGGCACCGACACCGTCAAGAAGTCCTCGAAGACGGTGAAGGTCAAGGTGGTCCGCTGACCTGAACGATCACGGGAGGGGGCGTCGCGGAGCGGCGCCCCCTCCTGGCACCGCGGCCGGCAGCAGCCGGCCGCCGAGGACCTGCCTCGACCCACCAGCCCGACCCACCAGCCCGATCCACCAGCCCGATCCACCAGCCTGATCCCCGGCACGTCCCCGTACGGAAGGGAGAGCCTCATGGCTCGTCCGCGCACCTCGTCTTTCCTCCCCGCCCTGCTCCTCTCCGCGCTGGCCCTCGCCGCGTGCGGGGAGTCCGAGCCGGACAAGGTGGAGATCGGCGGCATGCAGGTGACGGCCGTCGACACGGTGGAGCGCCCCTGGGGGACGGTGAAGGTGTTCCCGAAGATGGAGAAGGCCGAGGAACCCTCGGTCGAGGACGTCACCTTCGCCGCCGACATGATCAGCCACCACGAGCAGGCCATCCGGCTCGGCAGGAACCTGCTCTCCCACGAGGGCCTCGACGACCGCCTCACCGCGACCGCCCGCTTCATCGTCGCCGACCAGGGCAACGAGATCGGCGAGATGTCGGCGTGGCTGACGGCGTGGGAGGCGGACCCGGCCGAGCACGCCGGCGACCACCACTCGATGCCCGGCATGCTCCCTGCGCAGCGGGTGAAGCAGGTCCGGACCCTCCCGCTCGCGGAGAGCCAGGTCGCCTTCCTCGTCGCGATGATCGAGCACCACGAGGGCGCGGTGTCCATGTCCCGCGACTACCTCGCCGTGCAGTCCAACGACTACACCCGCAAGACGGCCCAGCACATCATCGGCGAGCAGGTCACCGAGATCCAGTACATGGAGAACCTCGTGACCGAGCTCTGCGCCGACGGGAAGGTCGCGGCGTGCCCCGCGGACGCCACCGCGCGCTGAGCCCCGCCGGTCGCGACTGCCGTGCCCGCCGCTCCCGCCCCTCCCGGCGGGGGCTGGTGGGGGGCCCCCCCGCCGGCGTGACCGCACTCCTCGTCGCAGGGGTGTTCCTGACCGGGGTGCTGGGGACCGCGTCCGTGGTGTCGGCATCCATGGCGCCGTCGTACGACGTCGGGAGCACGTTGCTGACGACCAGCGTCCGCGCCGGCGAGGTCGAGCGGGGTGACGTCGTCGTCTTCGAGGTCCCCCGTTCGTGGCGCGACGCCGCCGCGGCCTCCGACTTCGACATCGCCGCCGGCCTCATGGTCAAGCGGGTCGTCGGCACCGGCGGCGACCGCGTCGTGTGCTGCGCTCCGGGCGGCCTGCTCGTCGTCAACGGCGAGGTGCTCGACGAGGACTACCTCGCCGCGCCGCCGGACAGCTTCACCAACCCCACCTACGAGGTCGTCGTGCCGCCGGGCCACCTCTGGCTCCTCGGCGACAACCGGCGCCGCTCGTTCGACTCCCGCGCGATGCAGGTCCGCTCGCCGGGCGCCGGCTTCGTCCCGGTGGCCGCCGTCCGGGCGCAGGTGATCGGCGCCTGGTGAGGCTCAGGCCCCGAACGGGTCGGCCTCGGCTGGGTCGTCGACCACGGCGACCGCGAGGTTGCGGACCCGCTGCCCCAGGGCGAAGCCGGCCAGGTCGGGGCTGCGCACGAGGTACTCCTGCTGCACGAGGTGCTTGAGGAGCCGGTAGGCGGTGGCGCGGGGGAGTCCGAGGTTCTCGGCGATCTCCCGGGCGGAGATGCCGGCGCCGCCGCGGGCGACCTCCTCGAGGATCAGGAACGCGCTGTCGAGCGCGCCGCCCTCGCGGCCGCGGAACTGGGTCGCCGGCGCCGAGGCGGCGCGGGTCCGGGTCGTGTCGCTCACTGGCCCAGCAGGTCCGACGCGATGGTCTCGTCGTGGATGCCCATCCGGGCCAGCGCCGGTCGCCGGTGCGACTGCAACCAGCGGTGCCAGAGCACGGCGCCGGCCAGCGCCGCCACGGTCACCGCCGAGGCCAGCCAGGTCCCCTGGCGGAGGTCGTCGACCACCCGCACGGAGGCGACCGTGGCCGTGAGCAGGGCGGCAGCGACCGCCACCGCGACCGGCCGCCAGGTCAGCTCGTCCAGCCGGGCGAGGAAGACCGGCACGGCGAGCGCCACGACGACGTACGCGACGGCCAGGACGAGCACCGCGGACCCGAGCAACCGACCGGTGAACACGCCGATGCGCTCCCCGGCGAGCGCCGAGCACACCGGCGGCAGCAGGGCGAACGGCGCGATCGCGAGCAGTGCGGCGTACGGCGAGCGCCAGGTCCGGTGGGTGCGGCCGAGCGCCGTGGGGAGCAGGCCCTCCCGGGCGAGGGAGAGGACGATGCGGGCCAGCGCGTTGAGCGCGCACAGGGCGAGGGCGAAGTAGCTCAGCGCCAGCAGCGACCCCAGCACCGCCTCGGCGGCGCCGACGTCGACGGCGCTGGGGAACCAGCGCCGCACCGGGCCGGTGAGCGGGCCCTCGGTCACCACGATGCCGTGCATCGCGACGTAGGCGAGCGCGAAGAGTCCGGCCGAGATCGCGACCGTCCCGCCCATGGCCCGCGGGACGCCGAGGAAGGGGCGCCGGGCCTCGGCCGCCAGGCTCGCCGCGACCTCGAGACCGACGGTGATCGACATGATGAAGGACGCGCCGAGCAGCACCCGGAGGGGATCGGCACCGTCGAGGGAGAGCAGGGTGCCGAGGGAGAGCCCGTTGCGGCTCATCGCCACCGCCACCAGGACGAGCAGGGCGAGCACCAGCAGCACCTCCGCGGCGAGCGCGATCCGGGTCGCGACCCCGATCCCGCGCACGGAGGCGGCCACGCACACCGCCGTCACGACGACCGCGAGCAGCGCCTGGGCCGGCACGCTCGGCGTACCCGCACCGGCGCTGGCGCTCGCCTCGGCGGTGTGGCGCACGGTCTGGCTGATCCCGAAGGTGACGAGCGTGCCGTAGCCGAGCAGCAGTGCCGCGGCGACGAGGATGCCTGCGCGCGTGCCGACGGAGCGGGTGACCCAGGTGTACATCGATCCCGACGCGGCCACCCGCTGGCTGAACTGCGAGAAGGTCGACACCAGCAGGAACGCCATCGTGAAGCCGATGACGGCGCTCAGCCACGCCCCGGGCCCCACGACGCGCAGCATCAGGAACGGGCTGATCAGCGCGCTGGCCGTCGGTGCGACGACCGCCACCGAGGTGCCGAGCAGGTCCAGCTGCCCGACGCTGCGCCGCGCCAGGCCGTCGAGGTCGGACGCGGAGCGCACCCCGGGCACCTCCGGCGGCGCGTCGAGGGCCCGGGCCAGGGCGGGCAGTCGGCGCGTCGGTCCACTCACTCCCGCGAGGTTAGGGACGGTTTGTTACCTGGCGGTTTCCCCGGGGCCCGGTGGACACGTGACGGTCGGCACAGCCCCGGTGCGGCCCCGGCCCGTGCCGTGACCAGGTGGTTCGCGGCGCTGGGTGCCCGCGCCGGCTGTAACACGTTGATCGCTGCTCTGGCAGCACCGTGACCGCGCCGAACCCCTGCTGGGTGGGGCGGCCACAGTGGTGGAGGGGCTGCTGGAGCCGCGATCAACGTGTTACAGCGGCGGGTGCGCGGCCAGGTCGGCGATCACCGTGTGACAGCGACGACGCCAGCCGCCGTGCGGCCCCGGCCCGTCCCGAAAGCCCCGCCGAATCGGGAGCCGGCCGTGGAGCGCTCTAGACTGCGGGCCGTGGCCCGAGTCGTCGTAGCTGTCATGCCGAAGCCCGAGATCCTCGACCCCCAGGGGAAGGCCGTCCAGGGCGCACTGCCCCGGCTGGGCTTCACCGGCGTCACCGACGTCCGCCAGGGCAAGAGGTTCGAGCTCGAGATCGAGGGCGAGGTCACCGACGAGGTGCTCGCCCAGGTCGAGAAGATGGCCGAGACCCTGCTGTCGAACCCGGTCATCGAGAACTACTCCGTCACCGTCGAGGACCAGCAGTGAAGGTCGGCGTCGTCACCTTCCCCGGCTCGCTCGACGACGTCGACGCGCAGCGCGCGGTCCGCATCGGCGGTCACGAGGCCGTCGCCCTGTGGCACGGCGACGCCGACCTCAAGGGCGTCGACGCGGTCGTCCTGCCCGGTGGCTTCTCGTACGGCGACTACCTGCGCTGCGGCGCCATCTCCCGCTTCGCGCCGGTGATGGAGAAGGTCGTCGAGGCCGCGAAGGCCGGCATGCCGGTGCTCGGCATCTGCAACGGCTTCCAGATCCTCTGCGAGTCGCACCTGCTGCCCGGCGCGCTGATCCGCAACGACCACCGCAAGTTCGTCTGCCGCGACCAGCTGCTGCGCATCGAGAACAACCGGACCCCGTGGACCTCCGCCTACACCGAGGGCCAGGAGATCCGGATCGTGCTGAAGAACGGCGAGGGCGGCTTCGTCGCCGACGCCGCGACGCTGGAGCGGATCGAGGGCGAGGGCCAGGTCGTGGCCCGCTACCTCGGGATGAACCCGAACGGCTCGCTCAACGACATCGCCGGCGTGACCAACGAGCGCGGCAACGTCGTCGGCCTCATGCCGCACCCGGAGCACTCCGTGGAGGAGCTCACCGGGAGCGGCACCGACGGCCTCGGCTTCTTCACCTCGCTGGTGGAGAAGGCCTTCGCCTGACCGGCGCCGCCCCCGGCGGGCCCGGGCGGGTCAGTGCTTGCCCGCCTGGAGCTTCTTCCACGTCGCCGTGCTCACGATGTTGTACGACGTCATGCCGATCTTGCGCCGGTAGGCGCCCACGTGCGTGGCCATCGTCGCGTCGAACACGCCGTTGACCTTGATCTTGCGCGCCGGCATCGCCGCGTTCATGGCCCGCTGCGCGCGCCGCACGGCGGCACCCGTCGAGCCGTACTTGAGGACCGGGACCGACCCCGCCGAGGACAGCGTCATCCAGTCGCGACGGCCCCACATGTTGCGGGCCGGGAAGCCCTTCTTCACCTGCCACGCCTGCGCGGCCCGGCGCGTCGGGGCGTCGTACCGGCCGTGGATCTTGCCGGTGTAGAGCTTCTTCTCCGTCAGCAGGCACTGCAGCGCCTTGACCGCCTTCGCTGGCGGGGTGGCGGTCGCGGTCGGCACCCGCAGCGTCGGGTAGGACGCGAGGTCCACCGCGATGCCGCCGCAGTGCGTCTCGCTGGCGGCGACCATGCCGCCGAGGTCGAGGAAGTTCCGGTCGATGTTGATGGTCACGCCGCCCCACTTCTCGTCGTGGCCACCCTGGTACTGCTTCACGCGGCGGCCCGGCAGCCAGGCCTTCGGGCCGAGGTAGCTGGTGCTCACCGTGGTGTTGGCCTTGCCGTCCCACCGTGCGATCCACAGCGTGTTCGGCAGGACGAACTTGCCGGGGTGGGTGCGGCGGATGTCGTCGAGCATCTTGATGCCTGACGCGGCGCTGGAGTAGAAGCCGGACTTGTAGCCGAGCTCCTTGAGGCGCTTGGACCAGGCGTGGACGAACTGGATGGCGGACATCCGGCAGGCTGCCTGGCCGATGTCGAAGGCCTCGAGGTCGTAGAAGAGCGTGCTCTTCGGGACGATGCCCAGCGAGCCGGCGACGGAGACGGCCTTCTCCGCCTCCTTCTTCCCCTGCACCCGCGCCTTGCGGTAGTTGTTGCTCGAGTCCGGGTTGATGGTCGGGTCGATGTTCTTGCCGTACTTCGGGTAGCGCGTCGCGCAGCTCGCCTGCGGGCCGAGCGTGATCGGCAGCAGGTGCCAGCCGCGGGCCAGCTGGCGGCTCACCCACGCGGGGGTGAGGTTGGGCTGGTCGCGGCAGTGGCGGGAGTTCCCGGAGATGTAGATCCCGACCGCCTTGAAGGGCGAGTGCTCCATCCAGGTGTCCATCGTCTTCTGGGTCGGCGCGAGGCACTGGTCGAAGCCGTAGCCGGTGAAGGCCCCGGGAGTCGGCTTGTTGGTCGACTCCCTGGCCACCAGCTCCACGGAGGTGCGGTCCGGCTCGCGGTCACCGGCGTCGCGCGCCGGCGCGACCATCGTCACCGCCAGCACCGCGGTGAGGCCTGCGGCGAGCAGGGTGGACAGGTGGGCAGGCCGGGCAGACATGGCGGTCAACTCCAGGGGAAGGGCGGATCAGGATGAGCGGAGCCACGTCACGATAACCACAGGAATCACACCAGTAACAGGCTTCGGCACGAACTACAACGCTGTAGTTATCGGCTGGCCGGAGATCCTGCGGTCGTCGCGGCGCACCGCGCCACCAGTGCCCATCGGCCAGGGCGACGCCGGCCTGACCGGTGCCGGCCGTGCCCGCCGGGCCGGTGAGCGATCTCATGGGAGAGCGCGTGGGCCGGTCCGCGACGACCGGCGATAGGATCGACTCCCGTGGCCGACACCGCTTCCGCACCCGCCCGTCCGACGCTCGACACCGTGGCCGTGGCGGCCGGTGACCCGGACCGTGAGCAGCCCTGGGCCGAGCTCGGCCTGAAGGGCGACGAGTACGACCGGATCCGCGAGATCCTCGGCCGCCGGCCCACGGCCTCCGAGCTCGCGATGTACTCGGTCATGTGGAGCGAGCACTGCTCCTACAAGTCCTCCAAGGTGCACCTCAAGCAGTTCGGCGAGCTGCCGCAGGAGACCCCCGTCGGCCCGATGCTCGCGGGCATCGGCGAGAACGCCGGCGTCATCGACATCGGCCAGGGCTACGCGGTCACCTTCAAGGTCGAGTCGCACAACCACCCGTCGTACGTCGAGCCCTACCAGGGCGCCGCGACCGGCGTGGGTGGCATCGTCCGCGACATCCTCGCGATGGGCGCCCGCCCGGTCGCCGTCGTCGACCCGCTGCGCTTCGGCCCGCTCGAGGAGGACGACACCCACCGCGTGCTGCCCGGGATCGTGGCCGGCGTCGGCGGCTACGGCAACTGCCTCGGCCTGCCGAACATCGGTGGCGAGGCGGTCTTCGACGCCACCTACCTCGGCAACCCGCTCGTCAACGCCGGCTGCATCGGCGTGCTCAAGCACGAGGACCTGCACCTCGCGAAGGCCTCGGGCGTGGGCAACCAGGTCATCCTCTACGGCGCGCGCACCGGCGGCGACGGCATCGGCGGCGTCTCGGTCCTCGCGAGCGAGACCTTCGACGCCGACGGCCCGGCCAAGCGGCCCAGCGTCCAGGTCGGCGACCCGTTCATGGAGAAGCTGCTCATCGAGTGCACGCTCGAGCTCTTCCAGGCCGGCGTCGTGGCCGGCATCCAGGACCTCGGCGGTGCCGGCCTGTCCTGCGCCACCTCCGAGCTCGCCTCCGCCGGTGACGGCGGCATGCGCTGCGAGCTCGACCGCGTCCCGCTGCGCGACTCCACGCTCTCGCCCGAGGAGATCCTCATGAGCGAGTCGCAGGAGCGGATGATGGCCGTCGTCGAGCCCGGCGACGTCGACGCGTTCATGGCGATCTGCGCGAAGTGGGACGTCGAAGCCGTCGTCATCGGCGAGGTCACCGACACCGGCCGCCTCGAGATCACCTGGCACGGCGAGACCGTCGTCGACGTCCCGCCGCGCACCGTCGCCCACGACGGCCCGGTCTACGAGCGCCCCTACGCCCGTCCCGAGTGGCAGGACGCGCTGCAGGCCGACGCGGCCGAGGCGCTGCCCCGCCCGGGCACCGGCGAGGAGCTGCGCGCCACGCTGCTGCAGCTGGTGGCCAGCCCCAACCTCTGCGACAAGTCGTGGATCACCGACCAGTACGACCGCTACGTGCAGGGCAACACCGTCCTCGCGCAGCCGGCCGACTCCGGGATGGTCCGCGTCGACGAGGAGACCAACCTCGGCGTCTCCATCGCGACCGACTGCAACGGCCGCTTCGCCAAGCTCGACCCGTACGCCGGCGCGCAGCTCGCGCTCGCTGAGGCCTACCGCAACGTGGCGACCGGGGGAGCGACCCCGCTCGCGGTCAGCGACTGCCTCAACTTCGGCTCGCCGGAGGACCCGGGCGTGATGTGGCAGTTCGCCGAGGCCTGCCGCGGCCTCAAGGACGCCTGCGCCGAGCTCGGCGTCCCGGTCACCGGCGGCAACGTGAGCCTCTACAACCAGACCGGCGAGACCGCGATCCTGCCGACCCCGGTCGTCGCCGTGCTCGGCGTGATCGAGGACGTGCGCCGTCGTACCCCCTCGGTCTTCCAGGCGTCCGGCGACGTCGTCGTGCAGCTCGGGTCGACCCACGAGGAGCTGTCCGGCTCGGAGTGGGCGCACGTCGTGCACGGCCACCTCGGTGGCCGCCCGCCGGCGGTCAACCTCGCCAACGAGCACAACCTCGCCAGGGCCCTTCAGGACCTGGTCGGCACGATCACCAGCGCGCACGACCTCTCCGACGGCGGGCTGGCCCAGGCCCTGGCCGAGGCGGCCATGGTCAGCGGCATCGGCGCCATCGTCGGGTTGAAGGACCTCACCCAGGACCCGTTCGTCTGCCTGTTCGCCGAGTCGACGGCGCGGGCGATCGTGACCGTCCCGGCCGACAAGCTGGACGACCTGATGAGCGTGGCGGCCCGGCACGCGGTGCCGGCCACCGTCATCGGCACCACCGGCGGTGACGCGCTCGTCGTCGAGGGCCAGTTCGAGGTGCCGCTCGAGGAGCTGCGCACCGCCTGGACCTCGACCCTGCCGGCCGCGCTCGGCGAGTGATGCCTGCCGGGCGGCCGTGCGGCCGCCCCGGCAGTGCCGCTCCGGCGGTCAGCGCAGCTTGATCCGCGCCCGGTTGGTCAGCTTCACGGTGTCCCGGCCCTCCGAGCCGCCCCACACGCCGCTCAGGCTGAGCTCGTAGGTCTGGTCCATCCGCAGCGTCGACGGCTTCTTCTTCCCGGCCTCGAAGACCAGGTGGTAGACGACGACGCAGCCGCCGCGGGTCTTGTCGGGGCACGCCGTCCGGGTGCGGTCCTCGATGACCTGGACCGGCTTGGTCCCGCCCATCCGGAAGCTCGACGTCACCGCCGTCGCGACGTAGACCGCGCCGGAGCGCAGGTCCTCCGCGACCTTGTCGTAGCGGCGCAGGGTCGTCCGGACGGTCACCACGAGCCAGTCCTTGCCCTCGGGCGCCCACTCGCCGCCGGCGTACGGCACCCGCGCGGTGCGGGTGACGTTGCAGGCGTAGTCGGAGAGCCGGTCGCGCACGTCGACGTCGAACTTCGAGTCGGTCGTGCAGGCCGCCGTGCGCTCGCGACGCGGCTTCAGGTCGTAGAGCGCCGCGGCGCGTCCCTCCTCGCGCTTGCCGGTCGCGAGGGCGACGGTCTGGGTGACGCCGTCGAACTCGACCTGCAGGCTCGCGTCCTTGCCGTCGCCGGAGACCAGGACGTAGAAGGAGTCCGCGCCGATGCCGCTCGGCTGCGGCGCCGGGATGCGGTACGACGCCTTGTCGGCCACCAGGTCCACCACCGGCGTCGCGTCGGACTCGACGTAGTCGTCGTAGTCGCCGAACGTCCCGGCGTCGTACTGCCAGGTGATCGGGACGAACGCACTGCCCTCGGGGGCGGTGATCTCCTCCAGCTGCGCGGTGTCGTCGGCGGTCAGCTTCGTCACCGGGTCGGCCGAGCTGATCTCGAGCCGGCCGATCGGCAGCGCCAGCATCGACGCCTTGCCCTTGCCCACGAACTGGTCGTCGCGCCGCGCGTCCACGATGTCGCCGACGCTGACGTCCGCCCCGCCTCCGCAGGCGGCGAGGGCAGGGGCGAGGACGAGCAGGCCGAGGACGGCCGTGACGGGGCGAGGGAGACGCATGGGCGTCATTGTGGCAGTCAGCCCACCGCCACCGGCGCGGGATCCGGGACCTGCTCGGCGAGCCGTGGCCACTGGGCCGGGCGGGGCACCGAGCGCACCGAGCGGGAGAGTGTCGGGACCAGTGCGACGAGCGCGGTCAGCGCGGTCAGCGCGAGCACGGCGTCCCGGCCGTCGAGGCCGGCGAGCAGCACCCCGGCGAGCGCCGGTGCCAGCGGCATGGTCAGCATCGAGGTGAACTGCATCGTCGACTGGACCCGGCCGACCAGCTCGGGCGGGGTGATCGCCATCCGGTAGGAGCCGACGCCCGCGTTGCCGGCCGGGTTGAGGAACAACCCGACCGAAGCCGCGAGGGCCATCGCGACCGGGTGGTTCCACAGCGCGAGCGGCACGGACAGCGGGACGAAGCTCCACGCGACCAGGACGGTCAGCCGGCCGGTCGCGAAGCGGTCGATCAGCCACGGCGCGACGATCGCCCCGGCGATGCCGCACGCGCCGATCGAGGCCTCGACCAGGCCGATCTGCCACGCCGGGAAGCCGGCGTCGACGAGTCGCAGCAGCGCGGTGAAGAAGAGGGCGTTGATCGCGAGGTTGGCCGCGGGGGACCAGACCAGGAGGACCCGCAGGAACGGCCGGCCCCACAGGAAGCGCAGCCCCTCGGCGACCTCTCGCAACGGGCGGGCGCGCTCGCCCCGCGGAGGGGCGGACAGGTCGGTGTGCACGCGGCCCAGCAGGAGCCAGCCCAGGGCGTAGGTCACCGCGTCCGCGGCGAAGGGCGCCCACCGGGCCAGGCCGAACAGCGCGCCGCCGACCGGGCCGCCCACCAGCGCCGCGACGTGCTGGCGCGCCTGCTGCTGGCTGAGCGCCGTCGGGAGCTCCTCCTGCGAGACCACCGTGCGGATGGCGGAGTACTCGGCGGGGGAGAACAGCCCGGTCACCACGCCGCTGACCAGCGCGACGCCGAGCAGGTGGGGCAGGGTCAGCGCGCCGGCCACCCCGGCGGCGACCAGCGAGGCGTAGAGCAGGGCGCCGACGCCGAGGGAGAAGCGCATCAGCCGCAGCCGGTGGCACCGGTCGGCGAGCACGCCCGCCGGCAGGAGCACGCCGACCATGCCGAGCAGGAAGAGCGCCTCGGCGGCGGCCGCCCACAGCGCGGACCCGCTCATCGCGTAGGCGACGAGCGGCATCGCGAACAGGCTCACGCGGCTGCCGAGCTCGGCGACGGTGGCGCCGACCCAGAGCGCGGTGAAGTCGCGGTTGCGGGCGAGGGAGCGGTACGACGACATATCCGCACGATAAGTTGCGCAACACAGATTGCGCAATAGGTGTTGCGCAACTTGTGGTGCGAATCCTCGGTAGGCTGCCGGCATGGTGCTGTACGACGACCCGCGGATCCTCCGCGCGATCGCCCACCCGACGCGCAACCGGGTGCTGCACGAGCTCTCCGCCGTGGGGTCGGCGCGCGCGGCCGACATCGCGCGGCGCATCGACATCCCCGCCAACCAGGCGAGCTTCCACCTGCGCCAGCTGGCCAAGTACGGCCTCGTCGAGGAGGACCCCGACGCCGGCCGGGACCGCCGAGACCGCGTCTGGCGCCTGGTCGACCCGGACGGCATCCGGTTCCGGACCGCCGACATGCTCGCCCAGCCCGGTGGGCGTGCGGCCTACACCGTCTTCCGGCGCAACGCCGTCGAGTGGGGCAAGCACCTCGTCGAGCGGGCGTTCACCACCGACGACGGGGGGCCGGGAAGCGCAGGGCGCAGCATCTCGGAGTGGTCGGTGCGGCTGAGCCCCGAGGAGGCCACCGAGCTGGCGCGCGAGGTCGAGGAGGTGCTCGACCGCTACCGCGCCGCCGGGCGGGAGGCGCCCGCCGACGACGACCGCGAGACCTACTCGGTGTTCCTGCTCGTCCAGCCCTACCCGGACCTGCCGGAGGCCGACTGATGCCGCCCCGCCTCAAGCCCGCCGACCCGGCGGCCGTCTCCGGCGCGCTCGAGCGCGTCGCCACCGGAGCCGCCGAGCGGGCCGACCTCAAGCTCCTCGTGAAGCACTTCCTCGCCCTGCTCGAGCAACGCGCGCCCGGCCGCTCGGTCGAGGTGCGGGTGCCGCCCTTCGCCGCGGTCCAGGTGGTCGAGGGCGTCCGCCACACCCGGGGGACGCCGCCGGCCGTCATCGAGACCGACGCCAACACCTGGGTCGCGCTGGCGACCGGCGAGCTCACCTGGGCCGAGGCCGTCGACCAGGGACGCGTGCACGCGAGCGGGGAGCGGACCGACCTGACGCCGTACCTCCCGCTGGGTGCGCCCGGGACCACGCCGCGTTGACAGTCGCGGAGCGGGCCGGACATCATCGCGGCTGCCCGCGGGCACGGCGAGGGTTCTCACGACGATCTCGGGGAAGAGGGGAACTGTGAACATCTGGGAGGTCGACACCGGCCAGACCCCTGCCGCGGGGATGCTGCCGGACGGCAGCCCCGACCCGGCGTACGCCGAGGCCCTCGGCCTGCTGCCCGCGCCGCGCGGCCGTCGGGCCGCCGCGGCGGCGATCGACACCGCGGTCCACCTCCTGCTCCAGCTGCCGTTCTGGATCTTCACCGCCCCGCTGCTCATCAAGCTGCTGCGCGACCGGATCACCTGGTTCGGGTTCACCAACCACCCCGACCTCTTCTGGGCCCTGCTCCTCGGCGGCATCAGCATCGGCCTGACGACGGCCTACACCATCGCCCAGCTCGCCCTGCACGGCCGCAAGGGCCTCACCCTCGGCAAGGGCCTGCTCGGCATCCGCTCGATCAACGTCGCGACCCTCGAGCGTCCGGGCTTCTGGCGGGTCGTCCTGCGCGCCCTGGTCGTCTGGGGACTCCTGGTCGTCCCGCTCGTCACCCTCGCCTTCCTCGTCTCGCCCCTCCTCGACAAGGAGGGCCGCGGCCGCGGCTGGCACGACCGGATCGGGCGCACCTGGCTGGTCGACGTCCGCGCCGGCCTGCACCCGTACGACGACAAGCGGATGCGCATCGCGCGCAAGATGCAGGAGGTCAAGCCGCGCAAGGAGCGGCCCGCGCTGCGCCCGCTCACCTCCGCCGCGGGCGACCCGATGATGGACTTCCGCCCGAGCGAGCGGCTCAGTGCTGGTGTGCTCGGCGGTGCCGACCTCGGCCCCCGCGAGCCCGACCAGGCGCTGCCCGCCGGTCCCGGCGGACCCGCGCAGCCGGGTGGCCGGCTGGCCACCCCCGGCACCGGCGCGCCCGCCTCGCCGCCGGAGCAGCCCGCCCAGCAGCAGGCCGCCCAACCCGCCCAGCCCGCCCAGCCCGCCCAGCCGTCCGCTCCGGCCCCTGACCCCACGCCGGCCCCGGCCCCGGCCCCGGCCCCGGCGCCCCAGCCGGCCCCGCGCACCGGCCGCCCGGAGACACCCCTCGAGGGCCCCACCCTGGTCCCGGCGACCTCGAGCCAGGCACCCGGCCCGGCCCCCGTGTCCCCCGACGTCCCGGCCCCCACCTCGGCCTCGGCGACCCCGGCCTCGACGTCGGCCTCGACGTCGACGTCGGCACCGTCGCGGGCCGCGCGCTTCGTGCTCGGCTTCGACACCGGCCAGGAGGTCCTCGTCGACGCCCCGCTGCTGCTCGGCCGCAACCCGGAGGCCTCCGACCCGCACCTGCGGCCGGTCGCGATCGCCGACGAGGAGTACTCCGTGTCCAAGACGCACCTGTTCGTCCGTCCCACCGCCAGCGGCGTCGAGATGATCGACCGCGGCTCGAGCAACGGCACCACGATCACCCGCGAGGGCGTGCGCACCCCGCTGGTGCCCGGCCAGGCGGTGGTGGCCCGGCCCGGCGACGTCGTCCACGTCGGGCAGCGCGCGGCGCAGGTGAGGCTCGGGTGAGCCGGGTGGTGCGCAGGACGGCAGGGCTGGCAGGGCTGACAGGGCCGGCAGGGCTGGTGCAGACGAAGGGACGTGACGCGTGAAGGTCAAGCTGACCCTCCTGCGACCCGGGACCGAGCCGCCGGTCGACGTCGTGGTCACCGTGGACTCCACGGCGACGGCCCAGGACGTCGCGCGCCACATCGCCGAGGTCGACCCGGCGCAGCGCGTCGAGTCCGGTCCCGACGACGTGCTGACCCTCGCCGTCGCCGCCCCCAACGTCGAGCGCCTCGTGCCCGTCGAGGCCAACCTGCCGATCGCCGAGGCGGCGATCGGCTCCGGCTTCCGGGCCCAGGTGGTCAACCTCGGCCCGGGCGGCTCCACCGGCCGGCACCGCGCCGGCGAGGTCGTCGGCACCCTGCACGCGACGGACGGCCCGCTGCGCGGCCAGGAGTTCCCGCTCCACGTCGGGCACGCCTCGATCGGGCGCGGCGTCAACAGCGACATCGTGATGCCGGACTGGATGATCTCCCAGCGGCACGCGCGCATCGAGGTCGGCAGCAGCGTCGAGCTGGTCGACCTCAACTCCGCCAACGGCATCATCGTCGACGGCGCCTACGTCCAGCGCTGGCGCGTCGTCCCCGGCAAGCCGTTCGTCATCGGCGCGACCACGCTGGTGATGACCCTCGCGCCGAACTTCGCCGAGGCCGTGCCCGAGCCCGTGCTCGAGAAGGGCGGCGGGCTGCTGTTCAACCGCAGTCCGCGGGTCGAGCCGCGCTACCCCGGCACGGTGTTCAAGGCGCCGGTGCTGCCCAAGGAGCGCGCCAAGAAGCTCTTCCCCTGGGTCATGCTGATCGCGCCGATCCTGATGGCGGCTGCGATGTACCTGCTCAACGGCAACCCGCGCTCGCTGCTGATGATGGGCATGACCCCGCTGATGGCGATGGGCAACTTCATCAACCAGAAGAACCAGACCGGCGGGCAGGAGCAGCACCAGTTCCTGCTCTTCGAGCGGCAGTTCGAGAAGCTCGAGGAGACCTTCTTCTACGCCAAGCCCGAGGAGGAGATCGCCCGCAACGCGGAGGCCCCGCCGGTGGTGGAGGTCTTCGAGGAGGCGATGCGCCTCGGCCCGATGCTGTGGACCCGGCGCCCGGAGCACTGGAACTTCCTCGCGCTGCGCCTGGGCACCTCGCAGGCGGAGTCCCGCAACACCATCGAGGACGGCTCCGAGTCGCCCGACGGCCTGCCGGAGTACGTCGAGCGGCTGGACCGGCTGCGCGACCGCGTGAGGTACGTCGACGACGTGCCGATCTTCGAGACCTTCAGCAGCGCCGGCTCCATCGGCGTCGCCGGGCAGCGCGACGCCGCCGCGGACGCGATGCGCGGCCTCGCCGTCCAGGTCTTCGGCCTGCACGCACCCAACGACGTCGTGACCGTCGCGTTCACCGGCTCGGACTGGATGCCGCAGCTGGAGTGGCTCAAGTGGCTGCCGCACACGACGAGCGAGACCAGCCCGTTCCGCGACATGGCGCTCGCCGACTCCGCGCCGGCCGCGGCCGCGCTGCTCGGGGCCCTCGAGGGCCACGTCGCCCAGCACGCCCGGCAGGGCGAGCCCCGCGGGCCGTACCCGGACACGTGGAACCCGATGCTCTTCGGCACCGACGTGAAGCGTGCGGCCACCGAGGAGGCGCCGCCGGTGTCGGTCATCGTCTTCGTCACCGACGACGCGCCGGTCGACCGTGCGCGCCTGGTGTCCGTGCTCGAGAAGGGACCCGACGCCGGCGTCCACGCGGTCTTCGTCGCCCGCACCGTCGAGGGCCTGCCGGCCTCCTGCCGCAGCTACGTCGACGTCGGCACCGGCCTGACCGGTGCCACGGTCGGCCTGGTCCGCAACGGCGAGGTCTACGAGGGCGTCGCCCTCGAGGGCGTGTCCAACGACTACATGCAGATGTTCGCCCGCCACCTCGCCCCGGTGGTCGACGCGAGCGTGGTCGTCCACGACTCCTCCGACATCCCGACCTCGGTGTCCTTCCTCAACCTCGTCGGGCACGAGGTGGCCGAGGACCCCGAGGCGGTCGTCGAGCGCTGGCGGCAGAACAACACCATCGTCGACCGCTCCAACGCACCGCGGCCACGGCTGAAGAAGGCAGGCGGGTTGCGCGCGATCGTCGGCCAGGGCGCGAGCGACGCGATGACGCTCGACCTGCGCTCGCAGGGCCCGCACGCGCTCGTCGGCGGTACGACGGGTGCCGGGAAGTCGGAGTTCCTGCAGGCCTGGGTGCTCGGCATGGCGTCCGCGCACAGCCCGGACCGGGTCACCTTCCTCTTCGTCGACTACAAGGGCGGGTCGGCCTTCGCCGACTGCGTCGAGCTCCCGCACTGCGTCGGCCTCGTGACCGACCTGAGCCCCCACCTCGTGCGGCGGGCGCTGACCAGCCTGCGCGCGGAGCTGCACCGCCGCGAGCACCTCTTCAACCGCAAGAAGGTCAAGGACCTCCTCGAGCTCGAGAAGCGCCAGGACCCCGAGACCCCGCCGGCGCTCGTCCTCGTCATCGACGAGTTCGCGGCACTCGCCGGCGAGGTCCCCGAGTTCGTCGACGGCGTCGTCGACATCGCCCAGCGCGGCCGCTCGCTCGGCATCCACCTGATCATGGCGACGCAGCGCCCGGCCGGCGTCATCAAGGACAACCTGCGCGCCAACACCAACCTGCGCGTCGCGCTGCGCATGGCCGACGAGAACGACTCGGTCGACGTCGTCGACGACCCCGTGGCCGCGAGCTTCCCGGCCTCGATCCCCGGTCGCGCCATCGCCAAGACCGGCCACGGCCGCCTCGTTCCCTTCCAGTCGGCGTACGCCGGAGGCTGGACCGGCGAGGAGGAGGAGCACGCCGAGATCCTGGTCTCCGAGCTGCGCTTCGGCTCCGCGCCGGTGTGGGAGGCCGCCGGCGACGAGTCCGACTTCCACGACGAGGACCTCGGCCTCAACGACCAGAAGCGGATCGTCGAGAACCTCACCCGCGCCTCCGAGGCCGCACGCATCCCGCTGCCGCGCCGGCCGTGGCTCGACGAGCTGCCCGCCATCGTCGACCTCGCCGACCTCGACAACGACGGCGACAGCCGGATCCCGTTCGCGATGGTCGACGTCCCGGAGAACCAGAGCCAGGAGGAGGTCACCTTCGACTCCGACCGTGACGGCTCGATGGTCATCTACGGCACTTCCGGCTCCGGCAAGACCACGCTGCTGCGCACCATCGCCACCGCCGCCGGCATGCGGCCCGAGCAGGGCAGGGTCGCGGTCTACTGCCTCGACTTCGCCTCCGGCGGCCTCTCCGTGCTCGCCCGGCTGCCGCACGTCGGCTCGATCGTCGACGGCGCCGACACCGAGCGCATCCAGCGCCTGCTCCTGACGCTCGACCGCGAGATGGACAAGCGCACCGCGGCGTTCACCGACGCCAACGCGGCCGACCTGTCGCAGTACCGCCAGCTCCGCGACCCCGCGATGCAGCGCATCATCGTGCTGATCGACAACTTCGCCGAGTTCAAGAAGGACTGGGAGTACGCCTCGGGTCGCCAGGCGGCGTACCGCGCCTTCGTCCGGATCATGACCGAGGGCCGCCAGCTCGGCATCCACACGATCATGACGGCCGACCGCGCCAACGCGATCCCCACCGCGATCGCGGCGAACATCCAGCGCCGGGTGATCCTGCGGCTGTCCGACGCGAACCAGTACATGATGGTCGGCGCCCCGAAGGACGTCCTCGACGACCAGGCGCCCCCGGGCCGCGCGATCGTCGACAGGCACGAGGCGCRGGKGGCCGTGCTCGGCGGCAGCACCAACACCGCCGAGCAGGCCCAGGCGCTCGACGCCCTCGCCGCGCGGCTGCGCGAGGCCGGCGTCGACGACGTCCCGGAGATCGGCGCCCTGCCGACGAAGGCGCCGATCGCCTCGCTGCCGGCGGTCGTCGACGGCCAGCCGCTGCTCGGCCTCGCCGACGACACCCTCGCGCCGTGCGGCTTCGACCCGGTCGGGTCGTTCGTCATCACCGGTCCGCCGGCGTCCGGCAAGACCAACATGATGAAGTCGCTCATCATGTCGGTCGAGCGGTTCGACCCCGAGGTGCAGCTCTACCACTTCGGCGGACGCCGGGCCGCGCTGCGCGAGTTCCGGCCGTGGGCCGGCTGCGCGAGCAAGGAGGACGACGCCAAGGAGCTCGCCACCCACCTGACCGCGCTGCTGACCGACGAGGACAACAAGCGCCGGATCATGATCGTGGTCGAGGACGTCCCGCACCTCGGCGACAGCGCCGCCGAGCGCGCGGTGCGCCAGATGTTCAAGGCCGTCCGCGACAGCGACCACCTGCTGATCGGTGACGCAGACGTCAGCCGCGCGACCGCCGGCGTCGGCGTGATGGGCGACTGGAAGTCCAGCCGGCAGGGCATCGCGCTCAAGCCCGACACCTACGACGGCGACGCGATCTTCAAGACGCCCTTCGGCAAGGTCAAGCGCGCCGACTTCCCGGCGGGCCGGGGTATCTTCGTCCAGGCCGGGCGGGCGGTCCTCGTCCAGACGCCGTGGGTGGGGTGACTTTCCTGGCACCGCCGACGTTTGACCACCCGGAAACGGTGGAACCCACCCGTTGTCCGACTCGGGTCCCGGCGTCTCGCGCCCCAGGGCCGGGCAGCGGACTGAACCACGACCAACCCATGCCGGCCCGGCCGCACAGCCACCGGAACCCAAGAGAGAAGGGGAGTGCTCATGGCTGACCAGGAGCTCACTTACGACGACATCGACGCCGCCGCCGACAAGCTGGACACCGGCAAGGAGGACATCAACAGCCTCCTGTCCGAGCTGCGCAGCCTSGTCCAGGAGCTGACCGAGAGCAGCTTCAGCACCAACGCCGCCTCCGTCTCGTTCCTCGACTCCTACGAGGAGGTCAGCGACGGCCTGGAGTCCGCCCTCGAGGCGATCCCGGCGATGGCGACCTCGCTGCGCCAGATGAAG